>JAPLCY010000353.1 GCA_026391995.1 Candidatus Auribacterota bacterium | reverse complement strand
ACAGCATGGGGAACGACATCAGGCGCGGCATTAAGAGGGCGGGGAGGCGTTAGAGAGACCGGGGCCCGCGAAGGAGGCAACTGGTGAAGAAGGTGGTTTTAACCGTGTGGTGCGTGGTGGCCGCGGGTACCGCGGCGTGGTGGCAGGTGGCGTAGGGAGAGCCCCCGCCCGCTCCCGCACAATCCACGAAAGAGGCGCAGGCGCTCGCGGCGGTGGAGAAGATCCTGAAGGGGGGCCGGGTGAGCGACCTGGACCTCAGGAATCTTGACGACGCGGTGATACGCCTCGAGTCGGTGAAGCCCCCGGTCGGCGCCGTGCCGGGGAAGGGGGTGGAGGGCGGCGCGCCGAACATGGAGCGCAACATCTACGTGCTCCGCTTCGACTCCGGCGGGGGGACCGAGCGCCAGGTCCAGCTCCTGAAGCTCCAGCGCGAGATCCTGAAGAACCAGCTCATCCTGCTGAAGACGCTTGGCACCATCGCCAACTACCAGGTGCTCCTGGGGACGCGGACGGCGCGCGTCGAGAACACGATGCGCGACATAACGCTCGGGATGAAGGCGTCCGGGAGCGAGATGCAGAAGGTCCTGGGCGAGACCGCCGGGACAAGCGCCAAGATGACCGACGTGGCGAGTACCACCTCCGACATGGCGGTCGAGCTCAAGGACGTCTCGAAGAATATCAAGGATGTGGAGAGCACCATCGACAATGTGGATATGATGATAGGTAAAATGTCGGGCAAGATGGACAGCATGGCGTCCGACACGGAGCGCGGGATGAAGAAGATGAGTTCCGAGATAGAGAGCGGCAGTAGTCGCAGTAGCGAATGAAGGTCGGTGGCCGGCCATGACGAATTGTATCGTGGCGCTCCTCGCGGGGCATTTCCTGTGCGCGCTCACCCCCGCGCCCGATCCGTCGCCCGCAGCCACCCACGCGGGACCCGAGGCGCAGGTGAAGGACATGGTGGACAGCGCGGTGCAGCGCGGCAGCAAGGTGATACTCAAGCGCGTCGACTACGCGCCGGGGGGATTAGCCCCCGCCGACAACGAGGGGCAGCTCCGCAGCAAAACCTACATCGAGATCGATACGCGCCCCGGCGGCTCCATTAACGAGCGGGAGCTCCTGCAATCACAGCAGAAGGTCGAGGAGAGCCAGCAGGAGATGATCAGGGCGGTGGACTCGATCGGCGAGGGGCAGCAGCGGGTGGACGCCACGCTCGGTTCGGTCGAGGGGCGGCAGCGGGAGGCCGCGGGCGGGATGAAGAGCGCGGCCGGGGAACAGGGGGCGATCCGGGGAGAGGCGGCGAACGCCGCCGGGGTGGTGGGGGACACCGACCAGGCGGTCCAGGAGTCGGGCGCGCTTCTCCATCAGATACGCAGCCAAGCCAGGGATCTCTCCGGGACGATGGACGATCTCTCCTCGCGCGTTGACGCGGAAGGAGGGGCGAAGGCGCCCGCGCATCTGTCTCCCGACGGGGGGGAGGGGAAATGAAACGGCTGATCCCCGCGCTCTCCCTCTCCATGCTCATCACCGTCACTGCCTCCGCGCAGTCGAAGATGCCCCGGTTCAAGGGCGACGCGCTCAACGACGGCGTGCTCGATTCGCTGAACCTGACGAGCCACAAGATACTCGTGACCGACTTCATGAGTGACATCAACAACAATTTCACCCCCGCGGAGACCAAACGCGGCCTGCGCGGCCCGTTCTACACGAAGTTCAATCTGCGCGATTCAAAGCTGCGATGCATCATCTCGAAGAACGATCGGCTCACCATCATCGGGCGCGTCGATCAACTCGCGACGGGGCTCAAGCGTTTCAGCAACCCGTACTATATCCTCCGATTGACCCACATCGAGCCCGGCTGGCGTCTCGACGAGGCGCAGGACCTATTCAAGTCGCTCGACCCCGGCTCTGAATGCGAAGATCTCACGCCGCAGGATGTCGCCGCGAAGTCGGAGGAACACGCCGGAGACTATGTCAGGATCAAGGATCGTTTTTCGCTCGCCTCGACGATGTTCACCACCTTTGAGCGCGACCTGAACCTCACCAACAGGAGCGCATTGAAATTTTATCTTGAGAACTGCGCCTCCCCCTGCTACATGATGAATATTGACGAAAATAAGGAGTTGCTGCAGGGGCTGGTCTCGGGAGAGAAGATCACGGTTTCCGGGCGGCTCAACATCTGCCCGGTCGAGGACGATGCCTTCATCATGCTTTCGGTCAGCAAGGTCAAGAAGGGGTGGTGAGGGACGGGCCTGTCAGCAGGAACGGCGTTTCTCGACGTTCTTGAGGACGGTCCGGCAGAGCCTGCGGACAAGTATGTGGAATCCCTTGTCTTCGTGAAGGCAGGCGAGATCCTGGTCCGTGGCGAGATGCTCCAGGTCTCTGTAGCCGAGCACTATGGATTTGCGGAGGTTCTTGAGCGCCTCCCTTTTCCTCTGGATGAGGCTGTAGCTGCACGCGAGGTTGTAGTAGGCGATCGGATCCCGCGGCCGCAGCGACGTAATGAGCCGGTCAATCCTGAGTCCCTCGCCGTAAAGCCCCTTCCGGGTATACGCCTCGCCCAGCAGCGAGAGTGCGTCGACATAGTGAGGATCTTTGTCTATAATAGACCGGTAAAATTCGATCTCGAAGTCGAGATCGTTTTGAACCGATCCATTGTGCGCAATATGCGGGCAGCGGCTTCGATCGTCTCTCATATGTCACCGATATATTAGTAGCATGATAACGAGGCATTGTCAATAGCAGTCCGGTACTTATTGCCATGCAGGATATTAAAAACAATATCAGGTCGTATGTTGAGGCTCGCCGCGAACAGATGCTCGAGGATCTCATCCGGCTGTGCAGGATCCCTTCCACTGCCCAGAACCCCGCTGCCCTCAGCGCCGCCGCCTCGGAGGTGGCCGCGGCGCTCGCCTCATGCGGCGCCTCGCCGCGGATTTTCGAGATCGAGGGCGGCGCGCCGATCGTGTACGGGGAGATTGGAAGTGGGGAACGCACCCTCCTGGTCTATAACCATTACGACGTGCAACCGGCCGATCCCCTCGATCTCTGGCGGACAGATCCGTTCACGCCGACGATCGAGGGGGACGCCTTCTACTGCCGCGGGGCGAGCGACAACAAGGGCAACTTCATGGCCCGCGTGCATGCCGTAAGGGCGTTGCAGGCGGCGACCGGAAAGCTGCCGGTGCGGATAAAATTTCTCATCGAGGGCGAGGAGGAGACAAGCTCGGCGCATCTTGGGGCATTTGTCCGCGAACACCGCGAGCTCCTGAAGGCCGACGGATGCCTTTGGGAATGCTCATGGAAAGACCCGCGGGGGAGGCCGATTCTCACCTGCGGCCTCAAGGGGCTTTGCTACGTTGAGCTGCGCGCGCGCGGGGCGCGGCATGATATGCACTCCTCGTACGCGGCGATTGTCCCCAACCCCGCGTGGCGCCTTGTCTGGGCCCTCGCGACGCTTCTCGACAGCGACTACCGGATCACCATCCCGGGATGGACCGACGAGATTCGCCCGCCTGACGCGGCCGCGTCACGGGCGCTCGACCGGGTTCAGTTCGATGAGGAGGCGTTCAGGACGCTCCACGGTGTCCACGAATTTGTCCGGCGCCTCTCCGGCAGGGAACTTGTCAGGCAGTTTCTCTCCTGCCCGACAGTCACCATTTGCGGCCTGCGGGCCGGCTACACGGGCGAGGGGGCGAAGACGGTTTTGCCGGCGGAAGCGGTCGCCAAACTGGATTTCCGGCTCGTCCCCGACATGACGCCGAAGAAGCTTCTCGCGGCGCTCCGGCGTCATCTGGACCGCCGCGGATTCCGGGATATAGAGATCAAGGAGTTCGGCGGGGTGATGCCCGCGGCGACCAGCTGCGACGACAGGCTAGTCCGGGCCGCCGCGGCGGCCGTGCGCATGACCGCGGGGGTGGAACCGATCATCTATCCGGTGGCCCCCTGGAGCGGACCGCTGTACGATGTGTGCGGCGTGCTCGGCATCCCCTCGGTGGCGTTCGGTGTTGGCCACGCGGACTCGTGCGATCACGCCCCGAACGAGAACATCAGCATGGACGACTACTTCGAAGGGGTGCGGTGCATGGCCGCGTTCCTCGGCGAGTACGCAGCCATTCCGTGAGGAGCTGCGTCCTGCCCGTCATGGAGAGCGGAAAAGGAGGATGAAATGCCCGCCTTGACCTTCCTGGGACATAGCGCATGCCTTCTCGAGTTCACCGGTGCGCGCGTGGTCATCGACCCGTTTCTGTCCGGCAATCCGGCGGCCCGCATGAAGCCTGGTGAGCTCGCCGTAGACTATGTCCTCCTCACCCATGGCCACCCCGATCATCTCGGCGACGGCATCGAGATTGCCCGGCGCACCAGGGCTATAGTGATCGCGCCATTTGAACTCGCCACCTACTGCGCCGGGAAGGGAGCGGCCGTCCATCCGATGCACATCGGCGGGGAATACGACTTTCCCTTCGGGAGGGTGAAGCTCACGATTGCGTTCCACGGCTCCGGTTTTCCGACCGACCAGGGCATCCTCTATCTCGGCAACCCGTGCGGATTCCTCATCGCCGCCGATGGGAAGAATGTCTATCACGCGGGCGACACCGGCCTTTTCTATGACATGAAGCTGATCGGCGAGATGCACGGGATCGATCTGGCCTTGCTCCCACTACAACACCTTCGACATGATCAAGGCGCAGCCGGAGGAGTTTGTGCGGGGGGTGGAGGCGCTGGGAAAACGGGCGCGCGTGCTCGGGGTAGGGGAGCGGATGACGTTCTGAACCGACACCGTATGCGGTACCGCGCTCCCCTTCCGATGAGCGATCCTGATTCACGCGACGATCAGCGCCGGTGTGCGCGCTCGCTCGCGATACTGCTCGGCCCCCGCGAGCGATCCTTCGCCCCCATGCGCAGGCATCTGCGCGCGGGGGGTGGCAAGTTCCGGCGGGGAACGCTCGCCCTGATCGTGGGCGGGATCGCCGGGGCTCCGGGAGACGCGACCGCCGTGGTCGCCGCGGCGGCAGAGGCGGTCCATCTCGCCACGCTGATTCATGACGATATCCTCGACGGGGCGGCGCGACGCAGGGCCCGCCCCTCGCTCCACCGCGTCTTCGGCACCGGGCCGGCGCTGCTCTACGGCGATCTCCTCTTCGTCAGGGCGGTCGCCGCGGTCCACGCCCTCGGCAACACCGCGTTGACCGCCTGTCTCCTGCACGCCGTGCAGGCGCTTTGCCGGGGCGAGATGCTCGAGAGCCGGGCAAAGGGGGGCTTCCCGTGGAGCGAGGCCGCGTACCTGCGGATCGCGCGCCTTAAAACGGCCTCGCT
>JAPLCY010000352.1 GCA_026391995.1 Candidatus Auribacterota bacterium | reverse complement strand
CGAAGGATGCTCATGACATACGCGTGGATTGTCTGGTGACGGAGGAGAGAATCATACGGTGCACGACTGTTCGGAGCGCTCTACGATAGGAGGGGGGAGATCATCATGATTAATTTCCTCAAGGAGCAGTTCCTCGCCCTGAGCATCATCACGGGTGCGGCGGGGGCTGCCGCGGGTTATTTTATCAGGCGATCGATCTCGGAAAAACGCCTCACCGATGCCGGCGAGCAGGCGAAAAAACTGGTCGAGGAGGCAACACGGGAATCGAACAACAAGAAGCGCGAGGCGGAAATATTCGCCAAGGATGAGCTGTATAAGTCACGCGTGGAGTTCGAGAAGGAAACCAAGAACCGCCGGAAGGAGCTCCTGAGCCTCGAGGCGCGAGTTCTGCAGAAGGAGGAAAACCTCGAACGCAAGGTGGCGCTGCTGGAGAAGAAGGAGCAGGTCCTCGTCAAGGTCGAGCGAGAGATCGAGGCCAAGGATGCCGCCCTGGGGGAGAAGTCCAAGGAGCTCGATGCCGTCCTGGAAGAGGAGCGCACGCGCCTCCAGAGGGTCGCGGGGTTGAGCAGGGACGAGGCCAAGCAGCTCCTCCTCAGCCGGCTGGAAGAGGAGATCCGGCGCGATGCCGCCACCATGGCGCGGCGCATCGAAGAGGAGGCGAAGGAGACCGCCGACAAGCAGGCCAAAAAGATCATCTCCCTCGCCATTCAGCGCTACGCGGCGGATCATGTCTCTGAGACGACGGTGACGAGCGTTCCGCTGCCCAATGACGAGATGAAGGGGCGTATCATCGGCAGGGAGGGACGAAACATACGGGCCCTCGAGGCGGCCACCGGCGTGGATCTGATCATCGACGACACCCCGGGCGCGGTCGCCCTTTCCGGTTTTGACCCGATCCGCAAGGAAATAGCCCGGATCACCCTCGAGCGGCTGATCGCGGACGGGAGGATCCATCCGGCCCGGATTGAGGAGATTGTCGACAAGGTCAAGAAGGAGATGGAGGAGAACATACGCGAGACGGGGAAGGCCGCGGCGTTCGATCTCGGCATCCACGACCTGCACGCCGAGCTTATCAAGCTGCTCGGCCGGCTCAAGTTCCGCAGCAGCTACGGCCAGAACGTCCTCCAGCACTCCAAGGAGGTCGCGCGCCTGATGGGGATCATGGCCGCGGAGCTGAAGCAGGACATCCATGCGGCCAAACGGATCGGGTTGCTCCACGACATCGGCAAGGCAGTTGACCACGAGGTCGAGGGGGCCCACGCCGTGATCGGCGCGGACATCGCCAAGAAGTACGGGGAATCGGCCGAGGTGGTGCACGCCATCGCCGCGCACCATAACGACGTTGAGCCAACCTCGGTCGCCGCGGTGCTAGCTTCGGCCGGCGACGCCATGTCCGCCGCCCGCCCCGGGGCGCGTTCGGAGTCGATCGAGGCGTATATCAAGAGGCTTGAGAATCTCGAGAAGATCGCGACCTCGTTCCGCGGCGTGCACCACGCCTACGCCATACAGGCAGGGCGCGAGATCAGGGTCATGGTGGAGCCGGACAAGGTCAACGACACCGAATCGATGTCCATCGCCCGCGAGATCACCAAGAAGATACAGGACGAGCTCGACTATCCCGGCCAGATCAAGGTGGTGGTGGTGCGGGAAACGAGAGCGGTTGAATACGCGAAATAGATTCAAAATGTACAATGAAAAATCTATATTTTGGGATTAGGGATTTACTAGAGTGATTACTATACTTTTTTGCGGTGACATCGTCGGAAACCCGGGACGCAAGGCGATCCGGGAGCTCCTGCCGCGCCTCAAGGCCGCACACGAGATCGATTTTGTGGTCGCCAACGCGGAGAACGCCGCGGGCGGCTCCGGCGTGACCGCGGAGGTCGTCGAGGAGCTTATCGCAAGCGGGGTCAACGCCCTCACCTCCGGTGATCATATCTGGAGAAACAAGGGCGTGTACGATATCCTGGGAAGGGATGAGCGGCTTCTGCGCCCCGCCAACTATCCCGACGGCGCACCGGGGCATGGTTCCTTCGCCTATGAGCTCCCCCGCGGCCTCGCGATCGGCGTCGTGAACGTGGTCGGCCGGATCTTCATGAGCCCCCTCGACTGCCCGTTCAGGGCGGCAAGGAGCGCGGTCGAGGCGCTGCGCGCGCGGACCCCCCTCATCCTCGTCGATGTGCACGCCGAGGCAACCTCCGAAAAGATGGCCCTCGGCCGTTACTTGGACGGGACCGTCACCGCCATCGCCGGCACGCACACCCACGTGCAGACCGCCGACGAGCAGGTCCTCCCCGGGGGCACCGCTTTCATCACGGACATAGGCATGACCGGGCCGACGGTCTCGATCCTCGGCCGCGAGATCGAACCGGTGCTCAAGCACTTCCTTACCCAGATGCCGCACCGCTTCGATGTGGCGAGAGAGGGGATCGAGCTCCAGGGGGTCATCATCCGCGCCGATGAGACGACGGGCAGGGCGGTCGGCATTGAACGGGTGAGGGAGAAGTTGGAATAGCACACAGCAGTGGACTATCCTCATGCATCCCACGGGCAAAAAGATCTATTCGATCACCGAGATTACCCGCGAGATCAAGGTGCTTCTCGAGGGGCGGTTCCCCGGCGTCTGGATCGAGGGGGAGATATCCAATATCCGCCGGCCCGGCTCCGGGCACGTCTACTTCACGCTCAAGGACGAGGGGAGCCAGATACAGGCGGTGATCTACCGCTCGCACTTTCCAAGGGCGGTATTCGAGCTCAAGGACGGGATGCAAGTGGTCGCCTTCGGCGACATCACGGTCTATGCGAAGGGCGGTCGTTACCAGATTTCCGTCAGCGAGATCGAGCCGCGCGGCCTGGGGGCTCTCCAGCTCGCCTTCGAGCAGCTTAAACAAAGGCTCGCCGGCGAGGGGCTTTTTGACAGGGAACGGAAGAAGCCGATCCCGCTGCTCCCCGAACGGATAGGCATCGTGACCTCGCCGACGGGAGCGGCCATCCGCGACATCCTGAACGTGATCCAGCGTCGCTTCGCCAATGTGCGGATACTCATCAGCCCCGTGCGGGTCCAGGGCGAGGGCGCGGCGCAGGAGATCGCCGCGGCGCTTGACGGATTCAACGCCCGCGGCGACGCGGATGTCCTCATCGTCACGCGCGGGGGGGGATCGCTCGAGGATCTCTGGGCGTTCAACGAGGAGCCTGTCGCGCGCGCCATCGCCCGCTCGCGGATACCGGTGATCTCGGCGGTCGGCCACGAGATTGATTTCACCATCGCCGACTTTGTCGCGGACCTCCGCGTGCCGACCCCCTCGGCCGCCGCGGAGCTGGTGATCGCGAAGAAATCCGAGCTGCACGACAGACTCGAATCCCTCTCCGGGCGTATGGCCGCGGGGATGAGCAGACGTCTCGACGGCCTCCGCCACCGGCTCCGCCTCTGCGAGGGGAGCCACGCCCTCCAGGCTCCGCGGAATATCGTGCGCCAGTATCAGCAGCTTTTGGACGAGCTCGACGGGAGGATCACGCGGGCTCTGCGGCATCGAGTTGAAATCGCCCGCTCCACGGTGCGGGCCCTTGCCGGGAGGCTCGGGAGCCTGAGCCCCATGGCCATTCTTGCCCGCGGCTATTGTGTCCTCACCCGTGTCCGTGACGGGGTGGTGGTGCGGGCTGCCGCGCAGTGTGCGAAGGACGAGCTCATCCGCGCCCGCCTGGGGGAGGGAAGCGTCACGGCCTTGGTGAGAGACATTGAGGGGTAACGTGGTATACTATACGCCGTGGCAATGACCGGCGAGGAACGCATGATCAAGGAAAAAAAACATACCTTTGAAACAGCGCTGAAGCGTCTCGAGGAAATCGTCGCGCTCCTTGAGGATGAGAAGCTCCCCCTGGAGGAGGCGCTCGGCCGCTACGAAGAGGGGATCGGGATCGCGCGATTCTGCGCGCGAAGTCTCGACGCCGCGGAAAAGAAGATCGAGATACTCGCGAAAAACGCGGAGGGGGCGCAGACCGTCACCGCGTTCAATCCCGGCGCAGAGCGTGTCCCGGGAGAGGCCCCGGAGCCTGCGAAGAAACGCGGCGCGCGCCCGCGCGACGATGAGGGAGACCCCGACGGGCAGTTCCTCTTCTGACCGCTTTCGGGCACCGCCTATCCCATCACGGCCATGAGCAGATACCTTGATCATATCGGATCGCCTGCAGATGTAAGGAAGCTCAGCCTCGAAGATCTTCCCCTGCTCGCCGCCGAGGTACGCGAGCGCCTAGTGAGCGTCGTCTCGGTCACCGGGGGTCACCTCGCGTCGAGCCTGGGGGCGGTGGAGCTCACCATCGCGCTCCATTACGTCTTCGATTGCCCGAACGATCCCATCGTGTGGGATGTCGGTCACCAGGCGTACGCCCACAAGATCCTCACCGGGAGAAACGAGGCGTTCTCCACGCTCCGGCAGAAGGGGGGCGTACGCGGCTTCCCGAACCGCAACGAGAGCCCGTATGACGCCTTCGGGAGCGGGCACGCCAGCACCGCGGTCTCCGCTGCCACGGGCCTCGCCTCCGCCCGCGATATCAGCGGGGGCGGAGGCAAAGTCATCGCGGTGATCGGCGACGGCTCCCTCACCGGGGGGCTCTGCTACGAGGCCTTGAACAATGCGGGGCATCGGGCGCGCAACCTCCTGGTGATTCTCAACGACAACGAGATGTCCATCTCCCGAAATGTCGGCGCCATCTCCGCCTACCTGAACCGGATTATCAGCTCGCCGGTATATAACCGGGTTCGCTCAGACATGCAGACGATCGTGAAGAGCATCCCCTCCATCGGCGTCAGGATCCTCGGAACCGCCCGGCGCCTCGAGGAGAGCCTCAAAAACCTGATCGCCCCGGGGATCATCTTTGAAGAGCTCGGCTTCCGCTACTTCGGCCCCATCGACGGGCATGACATTCCCAAGCTGGTCGAGTTGCTCTCGCGCCTGAGGGGATTAGAGCAGCCAATCATCCTCCATGTCGTCACGCGGAAGGGGAAGGGGTATGAGCACGCAGAGCGCCACCCCGAATATTTCCACGGCACGAGCCCGTTCGATATCGCCACTGGCAAGCCCCGCAAGGAACCGGGCGGGGACGGTTACTCGGAAATCTTCGGCCGCGCGCTCGCGGTGATGGCCCGTCGCGATCCCCTCATCGTCGCGGTCACGGCGGCAATGGCTCACGGCACCGGCCTGGCGGAATTCGCGGCCGAGTTCCCGGGGCGGTTCTTCGACGTCGGCATCGCGGAGGGACACGCGGTCACCTTCGCCGCCGGCCTGGCAGCCGGGGGCATGGCGCCGGTGGTGGCCATCTACGCGACCTTCCTCCAGCGCGGCTACGACCAGATCGTGCACGACGTGTGCGCCCAGCGCCTGCCGGTCATTTTCGCCGTCGATCGCGGGGGGATTGTGGGGGCGGACGGCGCCACGCACACCGGCCAGTTTGCCCTGTCGTATCTGCGGCATATCCCGAACCTTGTCGTCATGGAGCCGTCGAGCGGCGGCGAGCTGGAGGGCATGCTCCGCTGCGCGCGCGCGTGCAAAGGTCCCGCCGCGCTCATCTACCCCAAGAGCGGGGCGGAGGGGGGCAGCCTGATCGAGGTGCCCCTCGGGAAGTCGGCGGCGGCGCTCGACGGCTCCGATCTCACGATTCTGGCGCTCGGCTCGATGGTCCCGGTGGCCCGGGAAGCGGCCGAACGGCTCGCGGCGAAGGGCAGGTCCGCGGGAGTGATCAACGCGCGTTTTGTGAAGCCGCTCGATGAGGAGGCCATTCTCGCGGCCGCCGCACGGACGGGCCGCCTGGTGACGCTCGAAGAAAACGCTCTCCAGGGCGGATTCGGCAGCGCCGTCCTCGAGCTCCTCGCCTCGCGCGGAATGGATGAACCAGAGGTACTCTGCATGGGAATCAACGATGCCTATGTGGAACAGGGCGGGAGAAAGGATCTCCTCGCGTCGCTCGGCCTCGACGCCGATGGTGTGGCCCGCAGGGTGCTTGAGCGTTTCTGGCCGTCACCCGCGCGCCGGAGCGGTGGAACGGGGGGAAGAAAGGCATGATTTCTCATCTTTTTCCGTCATCCAGTCCCCCTTTTTCCTTTTCCCCGCCGTGAAGAAGGAACGATTGGACAAGCTGCTCGTGCAGCGCGGCTTTTTCCCAAGCGGAGAAAAAGCGCGCCGCGCGGTTATGGCGGGCATGGTCTCGGTGGACGGCGGGATCGAATCGAAGCCCGGCAGGGCGTTCGCCGCCGGTGCCCGGATCCTGGTGAAGGGCGCGGCCCGGTTCGTCAGCAGGGGGGGAGAGAAACTCGAGGGGGCCCTGGACAGGTTCGGCATCGCCGTGGCGGGAAAACGGTGCCTGGACGTGGGCGCCTCAACTGGCGGCTTTACCGACTGCCTGCTCCAGCGCGGCGCCCGCGCCGTGACGGCGGTTGACGTGGGCTACGGGCAGGCGGATCTCCGTGTCCGCGATGATCCGCGCGTCACCGTGCTCGACCGCACAAACGCGCGCTATCTCACCGGTCCGGATCTGCCGTATGCGCCGGAGCTGGTGACGGTCGACGTGTCGTTCATATCGCTGTCGAAGATCGTGCCGGCGCTCTCCGGGCTCATCGTCCCCGGGGGGGAAGTGATCGCCCTCATCAAGCCGCAGTTCGAGGCGGGCCGTGACAGGGTGGGGAAGGGCGGCGTGGTGCGGGATGAGCGCGTGCACACGGAGGTTATCTGGGGCGTGTGCGCCATGTGCGAGGAGCACGGCTTTACCGTTCATGGCGTGGCCGAATCACCGTTGCGCGGCCCGGCGGGCAACAGGGAGTTCTTTGTGTATGCGAAAAAAGACAGGTAGCACACGATCCCCGGCGCGCACCGTCGCGCTCGTGGCGAATATTTTTAAAAAGGATGCCCGCGCCGGTTGTGCCGCGCTCGCGTCGCGCATCCGCAGGAAGGGCTGTCGATTGATCGCCGATCGCGACACCGCGCGGCTTCTCGGCGATCGCGCCGCGGGGTGCACGGAGGCGACGCTGCGCGCCTCAGCCGATCTCATGGTGAGCGTTGGCGGCGACGGGACCGTCCTCCGGGCGGCCCGAATCCTCGCGGGCAAACGCGTCCCGCTCCTTGGCATCAATCTCGGAGGCCTCGGTTTTCTGACCGCGTCGGGGCGCGAGGGCGCTTCAGCAATGCTCGACGCGGCGCTCGCGGGGAGAGCGAAGCCGGAGGAGCGTCTCCTCCTGTCGGTCACCCTGGAGCGGGGAGGGAAGCCGGTGTCTCGAAACATGGCGCTCAACGACGCGGTCATCGCCAAGGGAAGCATTTCCCGCCTTGTGGCTCTGGAGACCTCCATCGACGGGGAGTATCTCGTCACCTTTGTGGCCGACGGCCTGATCATCTCGACCCCCACCGGATCCACGGCATACTCCCTCTCCGCAGGCGGGCCACTTGTCAGCCCCGCTGTGGATGCTATAATAATAACCCCGATCTGCCCGCACACGCTTACGAACAGGCCGCTCATTGTCCCGCATCGGGCCCGGATTCGCGTGAGGGTATCCGCGCAGGGGCGGGACAGCACGCTTACCCTTGACGGGCAGGCGGGCGAGACGCTCCGGGACGGCGATGAGGTGGTGGTCGCGGCTTCCGGTGACCGGTTGCTTCTGGTGGTTGACCAGCGCAAGGGCTACCCCAGGCTCCTGAGGGAAAAACTTGATTGGGGGGGACGTGGACGGCATGGCTAAGGTGACCATAGATATACAGCGCTGCAAGGGGTGCGAGCTTTGCATGGAGGCATGCCCGCAGGGGGTCATTGTCATGTCGAAATCGATGAATGACAAGGGGGTGCATTTCGCCCAACCGGCCCGCCTCGAAGACTGCACCGGCTGCGCCCTCTGTGCCGTCATGTGTCCCGAAGTAATCATTGAAGTGGAAAAATAGAGAACAGCGGATTATGTACTGAGCACCCAGAAACATAGTAGCTTAATCCTTAGTACTTACAGCTTACTGCTGGTATGTATGCCTAAGAAACTGATGTGCGGGAATGAGGCGCTCTCCGAGGCCGCGATCGTGGCCGGGTGCCGCTGCTACTTCGGCTACCCGATCACGCCGCAGAACGAGGTGACCTCCTACATGTCACGGCGGATGCCCGAGGTGGAGGGCCAGTTCGTTCAGAGCGAGAGTGAGGTCGCGGCGATCAATATGGTCTTCGGGGCCTCCGCGGTCGGGGCCCGTGCCTTCACCTCTTCATCGAGTCCGGGAATCAGCCTCATGCAGGAGGGGATCTCCTATCTGGCGGGCAATGAGCTGCCGGCAGTCATCGTGAATATCATGCGCGGCGGGCCGGGACTCGGGAATATAGGGCCGAGCCAGGCTGACTATTTCCAGGCCACCCGCGGCGGCGGCCACGGTGACTACCGGACGATCGTTCTCGCCCCGGCAAGCGTGCAGGAACTTGTGGACCATGTGTTCCTCGCCTTCGACCTGGCAGATATCTACCGTAATCCGGTCATGATTATCGCGGACGGGGTCCTGGGGCAAATCGTGGAGCCGGTTGAGATATCCCCGAGGCCGAGCGCGGCGCCGTCCGGAAAGGAGTGGGCGCTGACCGGCTGCAAGGGTCGAGCGCCGAACAGGAGCAGGTCTCTCATCCTGGGGGACAATGAGCTCCTGAAACACAACCGGAAGCTCGAGGGTAAATACCGCCTGA
>JAPLCY010000367.1 GCA_026391995.1 Candidatus Auribacterota bacterium | reverse complement strand
AGCAGGCGGAGCTCGCCATCACCCAGGCCGATCTTGTGCTCCTGGTGACGGATGTCCGCGAGGGGATCGTTCCCCTCGACCGCGAGATCGCCTCCCTCCTCCGTGCCTCGGGGAAACGCGTCATCTGCGCCGCGAACAAAGCGGACATCGCTGCGATCGAGGCAGCCGCGGCGACATTTCACCAGCTCGGTTTCCCGGAGCTCTTCGCGGTCTCCGCCTCGCACGGCCTCGGCGTTGATTCCCTCATGAAGGCGCTCGCCTCGCACGCCTCGCCCGCGGAGGGGCGCGGGCCGGGGGCGTTATTCAAGGTCGCGGTCGTGGGCAAGCCCAACGTAGGCAAGTCGTCATATATAAACCGGCTCCTCAAGGAGGATCGAATGATCGTGCACGATTCTCCCGGGACGACGCGGGATGCGGTCGATACGCAGCTCCTCTGGCGCGGGCGCCAGGTCGTTCTCATCGACACCGCCGGGATGCGGCGCGAGGGCAGGGTGCGCGAGCCGGCCGACTATTTCAGTCTCGCCCGCAGCAGAGAGGGGATCAGGCGGAGCGACGCGGTGCTGCTTATGCTCGCAGCCAGGGAGGAGGTGAGCGCGCTCGAGGAGAAGCTCGCGCGCTATATCCTTGACCAGGGAAAAGCGTGCGTGATCGGCCTGAACAAATGGGATCTCGTGAACGAGGCGGGGCCGAAGGAGTTCCGCGACTATGTCTGGGGGCGGATGTGTTTCATGAACTTTGTGCCGCTCGCTTTCATATCGGCAAAGACCGGCTACGGAATCGACAAGTCGCTCGAGACCCTCTGGTATGCGCGGGAGCAGCACATGAAGAGTGTCCCCACGCCAATACTCAACAGGGTACTCCACGAGGCATGGGGCCGCAGCGAGCCGCGCATGAAAGCCGGCAAGCGCTGCAAGCTCTACTACGCGACGCAAACGGGAATCTCGCCTCCGGCCATGACACTTTTTGTCAACAGAAGGGAACTCCTTGATAAAACATACGAGAGTTATCTTGTCAATACCTTGAGGCGGGCATTCGGTTTCGAGGGCACGCCCATCCGCCTGCTTTTCAAAAACAGGCGTTCCGAGAGATAGGCCGACTTTCTTGTTTTTATTGGGTGTAGACAAGAGTCCAACTCACCAATCAAGTTCCTTTTTACACTTCTCCACCGTATTCTTCCAAGCTCCTGATAAGTGATGCGGTTGGGAAATTCCCTTCTGCTCAGGGCCGGATTGTGTATAATATGCCGTTTGACGCAAGGGGAGGGAGATTATGATTGCAGTGCGCCTGCTGGGCGTGGGGGTAATTGCCTACCTCATCGGGTCGATCCCGACGGCATACCTCGTGGGAAGGCTTGTCAAGGGCCTGGACATACGCAGCTACGGGAGCGGAAACGTCGGCGCGACGAATGTAATGCGGGTGCTCGGCACTGGGCCGGGGCTTATCACCCTGGGGATAGACGCGCTCAAGGGTTTTGTGGTGGTGCGCTGGATTGTGGCCGCCCTCTGCGCCCACTCGGCGCACTTTCCGCTATGGCAGATTTTCGGGGTGATCATGGTCGTGGTCGGGCATAACTGGATGATCTTTCTCGGCTTCAAGGGAGGTAAGGGTGTCGCCACGACGGCTGGGGCATTCCTGGCGATGTCCCCCCCCGCGACGCTCTCCGCGATAGCGGTCTGGGCGGCGGCGGTGGCGTGCACGCGCTACGTCTCCCTCGGATCCATCCTGGCCGGCATAGCGTTGCCCCTGTTCATGTTTCTATTTCACCAGCCCCTGCCCTATGTCTGGTTTGCGCTCTTTCTCACAGTGGCGCTGATCTACAAGCACCGGGGCAATATCCAGCGGCTCCTCGCCGGCACCGAGCGAAAGATCGGCGAGCGGGAGAAGATATGATGATGAGGCATGGCGCACGCGCACCCGGGGTCGCGGTCCTGGGTGACGGGGGCTGGGGGACGACGCTGGCCATCCTTCTCCATCGCAAGGGGATCCCGGTGACCCTCTGGGGGGCGTTCCCGGCGTACGCGGAGTTTTTGCGGCGGGGGCGTATCAACAGGAAATTTCTTCCCGGCGTGCCGATTCCCGCGGGCATCCCCATCACCGCGTTGATGGATCAGGCGGTCAACGGGGCGGGTGCCGTTATCCTCGCCGTGCCGTCGCACCATATGCGGGCCGTCTGCCGGCGCCTGGCGGCAATTATCCCGCCCGTCCGGCGGCGGCGCGGGTTGCTGGTGATCAGCGGCGCAAAAGGGATCGAGACGCGCACGATGCGCCGCATGTCGCAGGTGATCGGCGAAGAGCTGGCGGGCGTGCGCATGGTCGCCCTCTCCGGTCCGAGCCACGCCGAAGAGGTGGTGCGGGAGAGTCCGGCGACGGTGGTGGTCGCCTCGAGGAACAGCGGCGCCGCGGAGGAGGCGCAACGGCTCCTCATGACCGAGCGCTTCCGCGTGTATACCAATCCCGATCTGACCGGCGTGGAGATCGGCGGGGCAATCAAGAACGTCATCGCCATCGCCGCCGGCGCCTGTGACGGGCTCGGTTTCGGCGACAACGCCAAGGCCGCCCTGATCACACGGGGTATCGTGGAGATCACCAGGCTCGGCGTGGCAATGGGCGCGCGCGCGGCCACCTTCTCCGGGCTCACCGGGATCGGCGACCTCATTACCACCTGCGTCAGCCGTTACGGCAGAAACCGCAAGGTGGGGGAGATGATCGCGCGGGGGAAGAAGGCGGCACGCAAGCTCGCGCGCCGCTTCAAGGTCGAGATGCCCATCACCGAACAGGTGTATTCAGTGCTCTATCGGGGGAAGGATCCCGCCACAGCGGTGAGGGAGCTCATGATGCGCCGCCCCAGGGCGGAGAGATATTGATAGTATACGTAGGCAAAGCACAGTAATGTCACACAATGCCGCACGATGACACACAGCCGCACACTAAAGTGTGCGCTACACAGAAATCACGGAGGATGTATGCAGCAACGCAAGGTCATATCGTATTTTTTGTCGGTGGCATGTGTATTACCCATGTGGTGTGCGAGCGCGTGGTGCGCGCCGGCGACCGTCACCGTCCCGGCCAACCAGCCGTACGCGGACATCGGCATTGACCTTGCCAGTGGGGAGTCTTTCAGGATAACCGCCGCAGGGCAGATCGAGGTCGTGGGCTGGTCATATATGGGAAGGGATTCCTTCGACTGGCTCGTTGGCCCGCTCGGGACCTACCGGTACAAAAAATCATTTTC
>JAPLCY010000010.1 GCA_026391995.1 Candidatus Auribacterota bacterium | reverse complement strand
GCGTGGCAACCGCATTCGGGTCCACATGCCTCGGCCTGCTGTTTCAGCGATTCCAAAGTGTCCCTTGGTTTCCGGTCTTCATTCGGCGTGTTCATCGCTCATCCTCCCTTTGTCCACTGTTTTCAAACACAACAGCCCTTTGTGCCCGGCGACGCTTCGCTGCCACCACATTTTCATGTTCCCTACCACATCGCCGTTTTGAACAATTGCCAACGACAACGCAGACGCCTTTACGGCTTGCAGAAGAGCCTCTGGCAGAGGGCGTCCAAACCTTCCCCGCAAATCTTTTTAAGGCGCTTCTGGTCCGCCACAATATCAGCGGTCTTTTTCATGTCGCTGAACAGCGGAGCGAGTATCTTGCTTGCCGAGGGTGGCCTGAACTCCTTCGACAACCGGTAGTACATCCACCTTCCTTCCTTGCGGCTGTCTACGAGGCGCGCCGACCGCAGGATCGTCAGATGCTTGGATACGGTAGACGGCGCCAGCTCCAGCAATGCGATGAGCTGACAAACGCAAAGTTCACCGCCCTTAAGAGCATACAGAATCCGCATCCGTTTCTCGTCGGCAAGCGCTTTGAGCATATCCATGAGGTCATGCATACACGCCCCAATCATTTCGTTATGTGGCAAAATATACCATATTTGCTATGCCGTGTCAATACTCGATTTTATTTCTGAGTCTGGCTTAAATTAGGCTTCGCAACTGTGGGAGGGGCATCTTGCCCCGATTATCGCGGCTGGAAGCCGCTCCCACATTTATTGAAATTCCTAAACATCAAGTTATCCATGGCCCGCTGCTCAACGAAGTGCACTACTGCGCGGCTTAGCGGCGATATGCGGGGCGGAGGGGGCGAAGGCGTGTGGGGCTGATAGCGTGATGGGCAATATTATCCGGTGTCCTCTGCCTGTTATGTTACTCTCCCTTCCGGAGTTTCTTTTCCTCCATCTTCTTCCTCACCCATTCGACCATGGCCCGTCCCTTCTGATGCTGCGCGCGCTCCTCATCCGTCGTGGGCTCTTTCTCAGGGTGCGTCACGCGCCAGGTTATCTTCCCGGTCAGAGGGGGCTTCCTGATCGCGCCCGGGTCAAAGAGCCTGTACCCGCGGAACTCCGTAGGCTCCTCCTGATAGCACGCCTGCACCGCCCCGCGCACGAGGTCCACGGAGCCCTCGTTCAGGAAATCCACAAGCGTCACCTGTTCCCGGAACCGCTCGATGTGCTCCATGGAGATGTTGAAGAGATAGGGGGTGGGCGATTCGGACCCGATGATCCTCTTCCGAGCGTCCACGCCGTTTTTCAAGAGGGCGGCGACCGCCGCTCCCGTCAGGTGCCCGGGCGACTCAGGGCCGAGCTGGACGAGGTAGCGGATGTTGGGATTCGCTGTGATGTTGAGGACGACCTTCTCAAGGCCGATGTTCTCCGTCTGGAGCGTTCCCGCCAGCGCCGCCCCTGTCTCGACAGCTACCCGCACCAGTATTTCATAGTCGGGGGGCGTCTCCTCCCGCCGCCGGTTGAGTATCACACAGACGGCCACCGGCGAATAGTCGTTCCCCCTGAGGTAGCATCCCTCTTCGGGAGGATACTCCGGCGACGGCTCGGATTTAAAGATAGTGCTCATGCCATTCACGCCATCCAGATGAGATAGATCCCGCCCGCGATGACCGGTACGCCGCACACCCTCTTGAGGATGACCGCGCCCCTGGACCGCTCGTTCCAATTCAGGTAATGCTGAACCGCCTCGGTGAAGGTGCCTGCTAGAACAATAACTGAGCAATGACCAAGTGCGTATGAAAGTATTAGAAACCCGCCATATATATTTGCGAGTCGGAAAGTTATGCCAAGAATTGGCGCCATGTATGCAAACGTGCAAGGGCCTAGCGCAACACCGAAGACCAGGCCCAATATAAAAGCAGCAAGAGTTCCTTTCCGTTTTAATCCGATTGAGCCTGGCCCTGACCAAGGCATGGGAATGATGTCCAGTAGATGCAAACCCACGATAAAGAAGACGACGGCGACAAGATAATTCCCATAACGGCCTACATCACCCATCATCCTCCCCGCCGAAGCCGTGATAACCCCTATGGCAGCGATGGTGAGGAGGATGCCGACGGCAAAGAGGGCCGCAATGATAAACGCCCGTCGCGTCGAGATTCGTCCCTGCTCGTCTATGAAACCCACGATCAGCGGAATGCTCGCAAGATGGCAGGGGCTCAGCAGAATGCTCAAAACGCCCCATATAAAAGAGGCCGTAATTGCCAGAAACGGAGTCCCCTCCACCGCATGGGTCAGAAATGTGAAGAGCCTTTCCATTTATTTGCCTTTAACACTGTCCCGCGCCAATGACAGATCAACACCAAGCTCCTTCCACTTTTTCAGAATGTCCTCTTTGGAGAAGAATCCCGTATGCCGGTAGAGCTCTTTCCCGGTGGCATCGAGGAAGACCTGCGTGGGGATCATATTAATGCGGTATTTTCTGGCCTCTTCCGGTTTTTTACCCACGTCAATAAATTCCACATAGAGGCGCCCCGCATATTCCTTTTTCAATTCTTCAAGAATCGGCGCCATCATCTTACACGGGATGCACATGGTGCGGCCCAGATCAATCAGGCGGGGAATCCCTACGGTAGCACCTGGTGCCGCCGTGACGGCGGGGGCAGCCACCCCCGGAGCGACGCCGCAACATTGTCCTCTCCAACATGGTGAGCGCATCCATAACGCCGCGACTATTACCACACACGAGATAACCACATACCGTATCTTCATCATCTCCTCCTTATCATTCTTGTCTATCTGCGGTCAGCCTCCATGCCTTATCCAAGCACACCGAAAATCATGCCGACGATTGTAGACATCGGCATCAAGCCGTCCACAGTCCATGGTCCACAGTCCACGGTTTACTGTAGTGTGCCGAATATCATACCCACAATGGTGGACATCAGCACAACCAGAACGACGAACACCGCCGTCTTCTTCACCCCCAGAATGCTCCGTATGACGAACATGCTCGGGATGGAGAGCGCCGGCCCCGCGAGAAGGAGGGCCAGCGAGGGACCCTTCGCCATCCCCAGCTTCTGGAGCGCCTGGACGATGGGGATCTCCGTGAGCGTCGCGAAATACCAGCACGCCCCGATGAACGAGGCGACGAAGTTGGAGACGAATCCGTTGTCGCCGACGAGCCCCGCCACCGCCTTCTCCGGGATAAGCGCGGAGACGAAACCCGTGACGAAGACACCCCCGAAAAGGAGCGGGACTATCAGCTTGGCGAAGCTCCATGTCTGGGCCATCCACGCGTCGAACTCCCCGCGCGTGAACCAGAAAACACACATCGCGGCGACGGCATGCCCCATCACGCCCGCGAGGTGCCAGCGGACGCGGTGGATCCTCACGGTAAGACTTTGCTCCTGAGAGATCAAGCGGATATCCTCCCGCTTGATCTCCACCTGCTCGCCTGCCTCGCCATTCCTGATCACCTGAAAGTTCACCATGTCGCGCGTGTCGTACCGCACGTTCCCCTTCAGCTCGCGGCCGTCGTTCATGACGACGGTGAAATTGCCGGGGGTGGACCAGTCGGAGAACACCAGGAAAAGCACGAGGCAGAGGAAGAAGAGCGATGTCTTCCAGAGGGGGCGCGCGGCGGGAGGTTCATCGAGGGCAAATCCCTCCATCCTGCGCGTCTCTCCCCTTCGGAATATGCTCGCCATGAGGAGGCCGATGACGACCGCGAAGACGATCGACCCGACTGCCCGCCAGAGGCCGATGTCGAAGCCCAGCACGCGCGCCGTGAGGAATATCGCCATCACGTTGATCGCCGGGCCGGAGTAGAGGAAGGCGCATGCGGGGCCGAGCCCCGCGCCCATCGTGTAGATGCCGGCGAACATCGGCAGCACGCTGCACGAGCAGACCGCGAGGACACAGCCCGAGACGGAGGCGACGCCATAGGCAACGGCCTTGTTCGAGCGCGGCCCGAGGTGCTTCATGACGGAGGCCTGCGACAGGAACGTCGCGATCGCCCCCGCGATGAACATCGCCGGGACGACGCAGGGGAGCGTGTGGTTCCTCGCGTACCACTGGAGGAGGCGGAATGATTCCATGATGGCGGCGCTGAACTTCGCGCTTCCGAGCGGAATATAATATGCCGCGAGGAATATCCCGGCGAGCACGGCGAATTTTTTTATCTCGTTCTTGTTCATTTTTACCTTGAATGATTGCCGTGGCTTATTTCAGCATCGCCTTGATCTCTTCGACACTTAAAACCTTCCCTGAGCTCTTCACCACGCCGTCTATCGCGAGCGCCGGGGTGAACATGACCCCCTTCTTCATGATCTCTCTTATCTCGGTCACCTTCACGATCTCGGCCTGAACGCCGGCCTCACGGACCGCCAGCGCGGCGTTCTCCGCGAGTTTCACACACTTGGGACAACCTGTTCCAAGAATCTCGATCTTCATGACACGCTCCTTTATTCAACAGCCGCAATGGGGTTTTACCAGTGAATAGGACAGACATTTGATCCCCTGCATGCCTATCACGATACCTATTTGGGACATATCCTTTCCCTGCTGATACTTTTCACTTTGACCCGATCGCTTCGGACCAGGGGATCATCACGCCCCCATCGGCGAAGCGCCAGCAGCATCGTCCCTATCTGATCGCCCGTGTTTCCTGATAGTGAATAGAT
>JAPLCY010000012.1 GCA_026391995.1 Candidatus Auribacterota bacterium | reverse complement strand
AACCCCGTGCGGGAGTTTCTGCTTCCCTCGGTCTTAAGGGGGAATGTCCGGCCGAATTGGTGCACCCTCGCTGGCATGTCGTCAGGGATGAGCATGGTGGTGTATATCGCGGTGCTTGGGGGAGGGCTGATATTATTCTTTCTCAGCGGCTGCGGCGGATACGAGGTGTGCTCCGGCGATAAGGTTTTGAGAATGCTGTGGTGGCTCTGCGCGGCTGTTGCGGCGGCGATGCTCGTTCTTTTTGTTCTCTTTCGCACGGAGGAGACAGCCTACCGGTACGCCGTGATAGGGCACAGCTATGACTGGGGCGGCGATGACGAGATGGCGATCGCCAATTTCCAAAAATCGCTGCAACTGGATCCTAATAACCCGCTTGTGTCCAATGATCTGAGCCTGATCATGATGCGGAGGGCGGGGCACGGGGACCCAAAGAAAGGGACCGGACGGTAGAAAACCCATGAGCACTGGAAAAGCCTTCGCGTGTATCCTCGCCCTTGTCATCCTGCTTTCCCTCTCCGCCATTTTCGGGACGCGGGCGGGGGAGATGGATATCTGGCAGCGCACGTTCCTGCTAGCCAGCGTGCCCACCACCACCATATTCACCTATCACCAGCTCCCCTTCTGGAACCCGTGGGTATCGGGCGGTATGCCTCATCTGGCGTATCCCTTTTCCATTTTTCTTTCCCCGGGCTACATCTTCTGTCCGGTCTTCGGCTCCGTCAACGGCCTTGTGCTCCGCGCCATTGCGGGGCTCTTCTTCGGGTTGTGCGGAGGCTATCTCCTCGGGAGACGGATCGCGCCCGGTAGATATGCCCCGTGGTTGTGCGCGTTCGTATACGGCTTCAGTAGCTGGTATCCTCTTTACATAATGAACTGGCACATGGAGTTTATTCCGTTTCTCTACCTCCCGTGGGTTCTTCTTTTCTTTCACATGGGCATCGAGAGGATCCGCTGGTGCGCGTGCGGCGGCGCCGTGTTCGCGCTGATGATTATCGAGGGAGGCAGCTATCCGGTGCCCCACACGGTTCTTTTTCTCTCGTTGTACGCCCTCTTTGAGGTGATGGCGCGCAGGCGGTGGGCGCCGCTCGGAGTTTTCCTCGCGATGATTTCCCTGGGGCTCGCGCTCAGCGCGGTTAAGCTTATCCCGGTGTTTGAGTTCCTTACCAGGAACCCGAGACTGACATTCTGGCGGGAACCGCTGTTGCCGTGGCATGCCCTTCCGCGCATGTTCTTCGGCCGTGACCAGGCGAGCCCGACCGATTTCAAGGGCGCGTGGCTGGGCTGGTGGGAATACGGTGCATATGTGGGCGTGATCCCGGTGGCACTCGCGTGCATCGCCCCCTTTGTCACCCCGAAGAAGGCAATCCCTCTTCTCATACTTGCCCTCCTTTTTTTCTCGCTCATATTTGGCGACTTCAGCGCGGCTTCTCCATGGCATTGGCTTCACGCGCTCCCTGTTTTCTCATCTCTCCATGACGCCTCCAGATTCAGGATAATGCTTGTATTGTCCATAGCGATGATGAGCGGGCTTGCGATGTCGCATTTCGAGAGCCGGGCCACGCGGATGAGGGCTGTAGCGGGAAGGACACTCGAGTGTGTCCTTGGGGGGATTATCCTGGTTGCCCTGTTCGATTTGATCCTGGTGTCCGCGCCGCTCTACACGGGACTGGCGAAACCGCCGGAGCAGGGGACCGCGCGGGACGGTCCATTCCGCCAGACGCGGCGCGCGGAACATGAGCAGGAGCATGCGCTCCCGTACATATGCTTTCTCAGGAATGAGGGGTTGATTGACAATATGGGCGAAATGGAGTTACCGCCGGCAGATGTGCGGACGTACCTTGATCCCGGGTATAGGGGCGAGGTATGGTTGGAGAGGGGAAGGGGGTCCGTCGAAACAGCCCTCTGGACTCCGAACCGTTTGAGCTATCGTGTGAAGTTAACCGGCCCGGATATCCTTCTCATCAATCAGCGATATGATCCGGGCTGGCGATCTGGTGAACGGAGAACGGTGCGAGAATGGCGTGGCCTTCTGGCAATTTCTCTTGACGCTGGCGAGCATCTGGTCTCACTATATTATCTACCCCCATATTTCATCATGGGGTGTGGTATTTCGATGCTGGGAATTATTGTCTCTGTGATCATATGGTACTATCGTCCCGTCAAGTAGATACGGAAGGCGGAGGGGCCCCACAATGTTCATAACTACTTCGGTGTACTTCTTCATGCTATTCCTCATATTTTGGAGTTACTGCGGCTATATTATCGCGCTTGTCCTC
>JAPLCY010000249.1 GCA_026391995.1 Candidatus Auribacterota bacterium | reverse complement strand
TTGACTCGTTGTCCCGGCACTGACGGTTCTCATGTCCATGACCTACCGGCCTCCCGGGGATCCCCCGCCGGATTCTGCCGGCGGCAGCAGTTCGTACAGATACACTGAACGGAGCGTCCCTAACTCGGCGGGCGGGATGTTCATTGTCGCGTCGATCCTGCCCGTGGCCAGGTCCAGAATGCAGAGGTTCATCCCGGTCTTCGTCTTTGACACCCTCTCCCCGCCGACGGTGATGACATTCCGATCACCTCTCCCGTAGCCGGCACACTCGAGCGCGATAGACACCGGAGCGCTGTAGTGGGTTCCAATTATCTTATCCCCGCTGCTGCGGGTTATCGCAACAGGCCTGTATTTGAACTGCTGCGGGCCGTGCCATCTGTCGCCCAGGCGCGTGACCGCGTTGGCGGACGCCCAGCCGAAGGCGCTGCGGCGGCTCACCTGCGTCCTCAATCCAAGGGCGCGCACCGCGTCGAACCCCTCGTCACTCAGGATCGTCAATCCCTCATCCCTCACCGTCACGAGGAGGAGTTTATGTGGTTCGAGGGCCTTGAGCCTTTCTATCAGAGGGTTTTCGCGGCTCAGCACAAGATGCGCCCGCCATCCGGCCTTCTCAATCTGGCGGAGAGTGGGACTCTCCCTTTCGAGAGAGAAGAGGTAAAGGTTGAAGCTGCCCGGCAGAGGCCCGGATGGGCGATAGGGGTTCCAGGTAGGCACTTTCCCCTCCCTGTAGTCTGAGAGCTTTCCGGGCTCCCAGTGGTGCAGCACGCAGACGGAGTCGCCCTTTCGCTTCTCCTCCCCGAGTATCTTGTATAGAAAGGCCTCCGTCCACTGATAGTTGGGGGAGAGGATAATGCTTTCGGACTTCACAGCCTCGAAGACGCTGTCGGCGGCCTCGCAATACTCCGTCTTACCGCTCAAATTTACAACCGGGAGGTTGGAGGCGAAGGTGCGCGCGAGGGTAAGAAGAGCCACCGCGATAAGAGCGGTCCTCGCGGCCCCGTTTCCGATTGTGAAGACGAACCCCGTGAGCACAACGATCGCCAGAGTCGCCGGGACGAAGTAGATGTGCTGTTCCATAGTCGGTCCGTTCAGGTAGAGCGAAACCGTGGTGAAATAAAAGAGGATGAAGAAGATTCCCCAGACTGACTTCCTTCGGATCGCAATGATCGTTCCGGCGGCCGCCAGCACGATCCCGGGGATGCCGAGCTGGCTCCTCAGGGTACGGGCATAGATTGGGACATAGATGGTGAGTACCTGTCTCATCGTGAGGGGAAATATATTCTGTTTGAACGGCGCGCCCGTGGCGAACCAGAAGAGATCCTTCATAGGCACCGAATTATCACAGTAGGAGGGATGCTGAGCGGTTCGCAGCGGAAGGTAGAGGTACTGCACAGCTCCGAGCAGGATGATTGCCGCGATGGATAGGAGGGCGCGCGGCTGACGGAGGATCGTCCTGTCTGTGGCGAGCACGATAAAGACGAAGGAGGGGAAGAGCGACATGACCATCAGGTGATTGCCGAAGCTGATGGCATAGATCAAACATGCCAGATAAAACCACTGTCTGAGCATAGTTTCCTTCCACAGGATCAGCCAGTAGATGGTCACTGAGATGAAGAAAAAGGCAAACGTGTAAACCTCGGCAATCAGGCAGGTTGACCAATAGGTTAAGGAGAAGGCCAGGAAGAGGGGGGCGATGAGCGCGGCAGCCACGTTCGCCGTGAGCCTGTAGACAAGGAGCGAGAGCATGGCGACAGTGAGCGCGCCGAAAAGTGCCGACATAAAATTAATGCGCCAGGCGAGCGTTCCCCACGGGATCCGTGCGAACAGGGCGTTTATGAAGAGATAGGTTGGGAAGCCGGAGGCATGGGGCAATCCCGCTACCCTGCCGATGAACTGGAACTTGGAGGTATCGCCGTATCCACCAACGCCCGGAAGCATCGTCTGCAGATAGATGGAGAGGCTTATGATGAAACAGAACCCCGCGAGAGCGCGAGGAAGATACTTATGTCGCTGCATGAACGGTCCTTACACCGCCCTTCCGAAACGGCACATAGATTGTGCATGAACGCCGCGAGAGCCGCAACCATTTTATCCGCCTACGCGGATACGGCACGCCCAATGACCAGACAACTTGAACCGAAAGGAATCCTCTTCCTGTGTTTTATCAACGCGCACTCCAAATGCCCAAAATACCGCAATAAGCTCTGGGCCAGCCCCCGGTCGTGCATGTACTCCTTCCTCGCCCGCTCGACTGACCATCGGCCCCTGATCCCAATCGCATAGGGCAATGCCCTCAATAGCAAGATCGGCGTGGGAAGCAGTGAAAATAAATATGTTCCGTACTCTGCTTCAAATCCAGCCTTGCCGAGAATGCTCGAGAGTGATCCGAGTGCATATCTCCTGAAATGTTTCCCGTAGTCATCTGCATCAGCCCACAAGAAATTGTGAGCAGGGGATGTGATGTATACCCTCCCCCCCGGCATCAAAGTGTTTTTTACGTCGCGCAGAAAGCCCAGGTCATCCTCAATGTGCTCGAGCACGTCAAACAAACCGATGGCGGGGAGAGAGTGCCCATTGAACCGTGCATCCTTATATGTTGAACAAATCAGATTCTTGACGCCGCGCTCTCTCGCATTCCGTATCCCCGCTATATCAGGCTCCAGCAGGACAACTCCTATTTGATTATCCTGAAGATACTTTGAAACGCACCCGTTCCCCCCGCCAAGTTCAAGGAGGACCCCCGCTGGAGGGTAGTTCCGTATCGCCTCTCCTATGCAGCAGTTCCGGTGCCGGAACCAGAAGCTGCTGTCCTCGATCTGGAATATCAGATCGCGAATCTCATGGGGATAGGAAACAGGGCTCGCTGATGGAGAAAACCAGATGCCGTCTCGGCAGGTCAATGCCGCGGAAAACTTATTCAGATCCAAAGTGGAGTCAATCACTATAACCCCTGATTCCTATTAAATGTCAATACTCCCGTATTTTATTACGACACGCAACCCATTTTGTTACTTATTAAGGGACGATTCCTGTACTATTATAACGAGTTTGGCTATTGATTTTCATGCGTAATATAACTAATTATCCTGGATGTAAGGGGAAAATCTTTCTTCATGACCAACTATTACGAAATTCTCTCGATACGTTTGGATGCGACGCGTGACGAGGTAAAGGCTTCATTCCGCGCCCTCGCCAAGCGGTACCATCCCGACTTTCATCCCGACAAGAGCCGCTGGGCCCACGACCGGATGCAGGATCTGCTGCGCGCCTACGAGGTGTTGTTCAACCCCGAGAAGCGCGCCGTCTATGATCGCACTCTCTCACATCTCGAGAAGTGTCACGGCAGCTCGTTCCGCGAGTCGCTGCGGAAGAACCGCTCGGACCCGGCCGCCTGTTGCGAGTTGATCTTCCTCGACCTCCTCGAGGGGCGGGGGCGGGAGGGGATGGCCCTTTACGAGGAGCTCTGCGCCACGCACCACCCGTTCAAGATGGAGGAGCACATGAAGATCGGCGATTCCCTCGACTGCGGTTTCCTCCTCGCCGAAGAGTATGAGCGCCAGCACCGTGCGCGGGCCGCCTTCGCCCTGTATCGCCACGTGCACGAGCAGGACCTGTGTCACCGCTATTTCGGCCACTTCCGCGCCGAGATCGTGTTCAGGATGCGGCAGCTTGTGATCGCGTTCCTGAAGGGGGACCGCAATCTGCCGTTCGCACTCGAGGGCTTCGCCGGGGCCCTGCGCGAGCATCTGCCGCGGCGGGAGCGCGCCTTTATCTATAAGAAGATGGCGGAGGGCTTCATGCGGAGGGGTGAGGAACGGCTCGCGCGCCTCACGCTCGTCGCGGCACTGCAGCTCCACCCCGGTCTCGGGGGGACGAAGAAGATCAGGACGCGGCTGCGAATGGGACGCCTGCTGTTGGGCCGCTGACGGGGGGTTACCACTCCTTCGCGTCGTAGCCGTACTTGATCGCCCTGACGTTCTGATCCAGGAACTTTGCCGGCAGGGTGCTCGCGAAATCAACCTTGTCGATGTCAATCCCGAGGTGGTGGAGGAGCTTGCCGAGGGCGACCATATTAATGAAGAGCGGACTCCCGAATTCCCGGAGCGCCACTGACTTGAACGACAGCTCCTCGACCTCGCCGTCTTCCGCGTGGTGCTCCCCGGCGAGGATCCTTCCCACCTCGCGGTCCCGGATGATTTTTGCCGCCGGCACGCGGTCGCTCTTTTTGACCGGGGCGAGC
>JAPLCY010000291.1 GCA_026391995.1 Candidatus Auribacterota bacterium | reverse complement strand
GGACACCCCCGCCGGCAGACGCAGGGACAGCTCCCCCTTGGGGCCCTTCATATGGATCGAGATTGTGTCAATCTTCACCTGGATGCCGGACACCAGCTCGATCGGTTTCTTTCCCACGCGCGACATTGTCTCTTCCCTTCGTTGCGTTTTGTGCCGAAACTCCTTACTTTGGCATTGTGACCTCAAGCCTTTTTTACAGCCTCGGGCTTCTAGCCTTCCGCCCCCCGCCGTCGTATTACCACAGATAACATACTACTTCCCCGCCCACCTTGGCCTCGCGCGCCTGCGTATCGGTCATGATTCCCTTCGGGGTCGATACGACTGCGACGCCAAGGCCTCGCAGGGGACGCGGCATCTCCCTGACCCCGACATACCTCCTGCAGCCCGGCTTGCTCACGCGCTTCAATCCACGAATGGCCGACCCCCCATCATCGGAGTATTTCATAAAGAGCCTGAGCATCCCCCCGGGGCCAATCTCCATAACCTTGAAATCTTCGATGAAACCCTGGCCCTTCAGGAGCCGCGTGAGCTCTAGCTTCATCTTAGATTTCGGCACATCGACAAACTTGCTCCGTGCCTTATTGCCGTTACGCAGCCGCGTAAGCATGTCCGCGATCGGATCTGTCATCGTCATAATTTTTATCCTCACATCCTCATTAAAAATCTCAGTTCCCACCCAGTGTAACCGCAAATTCCCTTAAACTTCTATTCACAGTTCTAGTGACCAGCAACTAGAAAGTGGCAACCAGGGCAATCACCAGCTCGCCTTCACCACGCCTGGAATTTCACCGCGCGACGCCAGCTGGCGAAAACAGATTATGCACATCTGGAACTTCCGGAGGTAACCCCTCGGGCGCCCGCACCGCTTGCAGCGGAAATAGCGCCTGACCTGAAACTTGGGTGTACGCTTGGACTTCACGATCAATGACGTCTTTGCCATAATCCCCTCAGATTGTTGTCTCTTCTTCTTTACTCTTCCCGCACACCGGGCCTTAAACCCCTGCTCCCGGCTGTGGTTGCTTCTTGGCGAACGGCACGCCCATCTGCTTCAGGAGCGACCGCGCCTCCTCATCGGTCTTTGCCGTGGTGACGAACACGATGTCCATCCCCTGGGTCCGCTTCACCTTGTCGAGATCCAGTTCGGGGAAAACGACCTGCTCGGAAAGACCGAGCGAGTAGTTGCCCCTCCCGTCGAACGACTTCGGCGACAATCCCCTGAAGTCCCTGATGCGCGGGAGCGCCACGTTGACAAACCGGTCGAAGAATTCGTACATCCGTGCGCCGCGGAGGGTCACCTTGCAGCCGATCTTCAACCCTGCCCTGAGCTTGAAGTTTGATATGTCCTTCCGCGATTTCGTCATCATCGGCCGCTGCCCGGCGATGAGGGCAAGGTCAGCCGCCGCGTCGTCGAGCATCTTGGAGTCCTGCATCGCCTCTCCGACCCCCATATTGATGACAATCTTCTGGAGGCGCGGCACCTGCAGTTTGTTCTTGTAGCCGAACTCCTTCATCAGTTCCGGCACTATCAGATCCCTGTACCTGTCGCTCATTCGAGCCATGATATATCTCCGCATCAACAATCAATCTCGCGCCATTCATGAAGCGTACGACGCTTCACGCGCCCTGCGCCGTGCATTACGATTTTCCCACCACTTCGCCGCACTTCCGGCAGACGCGCACCTTGGTGCCGTCCGTGAGCGACCGGTGCCCGACGCGAACCCCGCGCTGGCACTTGCCGCAATAGGGCATGACGCTCGAAAGGCTGATCGAACGCTCCTTCTCGACGATCCCGCCCTTTGGATTCTTCTGCGTCGGCCGCATGTGGCGCTTCACCATGTTGAATCCCTCGATCACCGCTCTCCCCGCCGCCGGAAAGACCTTGAGCACGCGACCCGTCTTTTTGGTAAAGCGCTCGCGTCCCGCCGTGGCGATGACAATGTCGTCCTTCCTGATATGCGTTGTGATGCGCATCCGTGACTCCTCGGCCCTATCCCCCGCCTCTAGATAACCTCCGGCGCAAGGGATATTATCTTCATGAAGTTCTTCTCCCGCAGCTCACGCGCCACGGGGCCAAAAATCCTGGTTCCCTTCGGATTATTCTGATCGTCGATGATCACCGCTGCATTCCTGTCGAAGCGCAGGAGCGATCCGTCATCGCGGCGGATCGGCTGCCTGGTCCGGACGATCACCCCGCGGACGACTTCTCCCTTCTTCACGATGCCGTCGGGCGCCGCCTCCCGCACCGACGCGATGATGACGTCACCGACATACGCGTAGCGCCGACGGGTCCCCCCGAGCACTTTGATGCAATAAATCAGCTTGGCGCCGGTATTATCGGCCACATCCAATCTCGTTCGAAGCTGTATCATATATATGCTCCCTGCCCGTAGAATCTATGTAATGCCCCGCCACGTTCTCAGCCCCCGGCTGCTGTTACCGCCCCCGGGCTTTCCCTTTACATGCTCAGCCCTGGGCCGCGCTATCGCCTTCGGCCTCGGGCGTTCGGCTTTCAGCCCTTGCTATACTTCCCGGGTTCTGCCTTGACCCGCCGGCTGTTTTCAGCCCCTCGTGCAGCTCGCGAACCTCCTCTTCGCTCCCGATGCGATCGTCGAGCCCCTTCCCCCGTTTCACCACTTCCACCATTCTCCATCGCTTCAGCCTGCTGATCGGCCGGCACTCCATGATGCGCACTATATCGCCGTGGCGCGCCTCTCCCTTCTCATCGTGGACATAGCAGCGCGAGCTCGCGCGGAGCACTTTTTCGTACATCGGATGCCGGTAGACACGCTGCACCTCGACCACGAGGGTTTTCTTCATTGTGGCGGATACCACCGTGCCCACACGCGTCTTCTTCTTGCCCCTGGTGCTCGTCATAACGCCTTTGTCTCCTTCTGCGCGGCCACCGCCGTACCCGCCTCAGCCCTCAGGGTAGTGAGGGCGCGGGCAATGTCCTTCCTGATCTTCCACACGCGGCTCTGCCCCTCCATCTGGCCGGTCATGGTCTGGACGCCGAGCTTGAACAGTTCTTCGCGCCATCCGGCGATCAGATGCTGCAATTCCTCAGCCGTTTTTTCTCTCATCTCTTTTGCTTTCACTGCCGCCTCCGTACAACCTGGCGGGGCGTGTACCGCCCCGTGCGCGCCCCGCGCATTTATATCATCTTGCTTCGCGATACAAACCGTGTCTTTATGGGGAATTTCGCCGCCGCACGGCAGAGCGTCTCTTTCGCCATGCGCTCGGGGACACCGTCGATTTCGAGCATGAGCCGTCCCTTGCGCACCACGGCGACCCAGGTCTCCGGGGCACCCTTGCCCTTACCCATGCGTGTCTCGGCGGGTTTCTTGGTCACCGGCTTGTCGGGAAAAATCCGGATCCACACCTTCCCGCGTCGCTTCATGTGCCTGGTGACGGCGACGCGGGCGGCCTCGATCTGCGTGGTCGTAATCCATGCACTCTCCAGCGCCTGGAGCCCATACTCGCCGAAGGTCACCATGGTGCCCCTCGTCTCCTCGCCGCGCATCGTGCCGCGCTGGGCCTTCCGGTACTTACTCTTTTTTGGCTGCAGCACCATCCCGAGCCACCCCCCTTTCAATCATTTTCTCTCCCTTGTAAATCCACACCTTGACGCCGATCTTGCCATACGTGGTGAGGGCCTCGGCAAAGCCGTAGTCGATATCGGCACGGAGCGTGTGGAGCGGTATCTTTCCTTCGCGATACCCCTCGGAACGGGCGATCTCCCCGCCTCCCAGACGGCCGGCGCAGTGGATCTTGACGCCCTGGGCTCCCGAATCCATGGTGACCTGCACCGCCCGCTTCATCGCCCTCCGGAACGAGACACGCTTCACGAGCTGCTGCGCAATATTTTCCGCCACGAGCTGCGATTCGAGCTCCGCGCGCTTTATTTCGGTCACGTCGAGCACAACCTCCCGGCCGGTCATTTCCAGGAGCTCGTCGCGCATCTTGTCGATCTCCGCACCCTTCCGGCCGATCACCAGCCCCGGCCGGGCGCTGAATATCGT
>JAPLCY010000315.1 GCA_026391995.1 Candidatus Auribacterota bacterium | reverse complement strand
CGAACGATCCGGCTGCCGGGCCCGTCGCGCACCGACGCAACCGCTGCATCACCGACGTCTATGAGCCGGGGTCGACGTTCAAGATGGTCACCGTCGCCTCCGCCCTGGACCAGGGGGCGGTGAGCCTGAACGATGTGTTCTTTTGCGAGAACGGCGCGTTCCGCGTCGGCCGGCACACCCTGCACGACGTGCACTCCTATGGGAACCTGACCGCCGCGGAGGTGATACGTAAATCAAGCAACATCGGTGCGGTGAAGATCGCCATGCGGCTGGGAGAGAAGAAGCTCTATCAGGGGATCGAGCGCTTCGGTTTCGGCAAGCCCACCGGCGTGGGCCTGCCGGGGGAGGTGGGCGGTATGCTCCACCCCCTGAACCAGTGGTCCGGGCTTTCCATAGCGGCAATCCCGATGGGGCAGGAGGTGGGGGTGACGCCGATGCAGATGGCGTGCGCCGCCTGCGCAATCGCCAACGGCGGGATCGCGATGAAACCGTACATCGTAGACTCAGTCAAGGATTCCAACGAGCGGGTGATCAAATCGCACGCCACCGAGGCACGGGCGCGCGTGATCCGTGAAGAGGCGGCGGCGCAGCTCGTGGGCGCAATGGAGGGGGTACCGACAAAAGAGGGCACGGCGCCGAAGGCCGCGCTGGATGAATACATGGCCGCGGGGAAGACGGGCACCTCGCAGAAGGTCGACCCCGGCGGGCGCTATTCGCATTCCAGATTTGTCGGATCGTTCATCGGTTTTGCCCCGGCGCGCGATCCGTCGGTGCTCATCCTGGTGGCCCTTGACGAGCCTCACCCGGTGTACTATGGCGGCGCGGTCGCGGCGCCGATTTTCAAGGAGGTCGCGACGAGGGTGTTGAAGTATCTCGCGGTCCCGCCTGAGAAGGAGGCGGGAACGAAAACTGCAAATGGCGAAATACAAAACGCATATTTTAATCTGATCTGGTCACCAGCATTTAACGTTTTAACCGCGGATTACGCCGATTACGCGGATTCTTATACGGAATCCGTCCAATCCCTGCCTGCCGGCAGGCAGGCACGAAATCCGCGATTGCATTTATTAAGCCGTCATAATTGCTCTTTATCAGTCTGATGAATAATCCGGTTACAATAACAAAGCTGCCGAAAAAAAATAGCGGAGCAGTGGCGTCATGAAACTGAGCGAGCTGATTGCGGCGGTGCCCGGGTGCCGGGTGAGCGGGCGGACCGACGTGGAGATCACGGGGATCTCGCTTGACTCCCGCACGGTACGCGAGGGGTACCTCTTCGCCGCCATCGCCGGTGTCCGCGACGACGGCAACCGCTATACGGATGACGCCAGATTGCGCGGGGCGGTGGCGGTGCTTACCCAGCGCGATGTGGGCAACGGCGGCCGGCTCTCCTACCTGGTCGCGGATGACGCGAGGATGGCCCTCGCGCTGCTCGCGGACAAATTCTACGGCAGCCCATCGTCGGAGCTTGACATCGTCGGGATCACCGGCACCAACGGCAAGACCACGGTCGCCTATCTCACGGCGTCTATCCTGCGCGCGGGGGGGAGAAAACCGGCCCTGCTTGGGACGATCGAGTATCTGATCGGCGCGCGCTCGATTCCCGCGGAGCGGACGACCCCCGAGGCCCCGCAGCTCCAGGGGATGCTGCGCGAGGCCGTGCGCGAGGGGTGTGATTGTGTCGTCATGGAAGTCTCCTCCCATGCCCTCGAGCAGAAGAGGGTCGCGGGCGTGGCGTTTGATATCGCGGTGTTCACCAACATGGGCAGTGATCATCTCGACTATCACGGGGATTCCGAGCGCTACTTTGCGGCAAAAGCCTCGCTCTTTCGCGCCGGCACGTTGCAGCGGGCGGTGGTGAACAGCGACGATTCGTTCGGCGCACGGCTTGCCTCCACGTCGTTCGTTCCGGTGATGACCTACGGGACGGATCAGCGGGCGGCGGTGCGCGCCGAGCGGATCCGGATGGAGGCCGGAGGGAGCAGGTTCGATCTCGTCGCGCCGCAGGGAGCCGTGGGGGTGATAATGCCCCTCCTCGGCAGGTATAATATCTCAAACGCCCTCGCCGCGGCGGCGTCCGCGCTGTCTATGGGGGTGCCGCTGGAGACGATCGCCGCGACGCTGGCCGCGGCCCGGCCCGTGCCGGGGCGCCTCGATGAGGTCCCCCTCGGCAGACCGTACCGCGTATTTGTGGATTACGCGCATACGGCCGAGGCGCTTGAGAACGCCTTGGGCGCGGTGCGCGAGGGTTGCCGCGGGAGGGTCATTCTCGTTTTCGGTTGCGGCGGCGACAGGGACAGGTCGAAGCGCGCGCCGATGGGTCGTGTCGCCGCCCGGTGTGCCGATCTCGCCATTGTCACCTCCGACAACCCCCGGCGCGAGAATCCGCTGGTTATCATTGCCGAGGTAGCGAAAGGGTTCGCGGTCGAGGGGAAGCGGTGCAGGGAGATCCCCGGGAGGCGTGAGGCGATCGCCGCGGCCTTGAGAGAGGCCCGCCCCGGAGACACGGTCCTGGTCGCGGGGAAGGGGCATGAGCGCACGCAGGAGTGCGGCGCCACGGTGCTTCCCTTCAGCGACCGCGATGTGATTATGGAACTGGCGCACGGGTGAGCGGATGGAACCGATAGTGCTGGGCGATTGTGTTGAATGGGCGCAAGGAAGGCTCATCAGCGGCGAGCCGGGCCGCCCCGTCGCCGGGATCAGCACCGATACCCGCACGCTCAGCGGGGGCGACTTCTTCATCGCCCTGCGAGGGGCGACGTACGACGGTCACGACTATCTCGGTAGGGCGGTCGATCTCGGCGCGGGCGGAGTGGTCGTTTCCGCGGATATCCCCCCGGGAGACGCGCGGCGCTTCGCCGGGCGCGGGGTCGCGGTCGTGAAGGTGGGGAACACACTCACCGCGCTGCAGGATATCGCCGCCGCGTACCGGCGGCGCTTCGGCATCCCCGTGGTGGCGATCACCGGCAGCAACGGCAAGACGACCACGAAGGAGATGGTGCGGGTGGTCGCGTCGCAGAGGATGCCCCTTCTCGCGAGCGAGGGGACATTCAATAATCACGTCGGCGTGCCGCTTACACTGCTCCGCATCGAGCGGCGTCACCGGCTCGCCGTTCTCGAACTGGGGATGAATCATCCGGGCGAGATCGGGAGGCTTGCCTCCCTGGCCGATCCGAATATAGGCGTGATCACGAATGTGGGGCCGGCGCACCTCGAATTCCTCGGGACGCTCCAGGGAGTGGCGGACGCGAAGGGGGAGCTGGTGTGGGTCATGGAGGCGGGGAGCGCGAGCCGTTCCCGGACGGCCGTGCTCAACAGCGATGACCCGCTGCTCAGAGGCATGGCGGGCCGTTGCGCGTGCCCCGTGGTGACGTTCGGGCTCGGGGAGGGCGCGGGGGTGCGGGGTGAGTCGGTCAGGAATACCGGCGACGGGACCAGCTTCACGATCCGGTCGGGGGGCGATTCGTGCGGGGTGATCCTCCCGGCCCTCGGCGTGCACAACGTGCATAACGCACTCGCCGCCGCCGCGGTATGCACGCTGCTCGGCATGGGGATGGAAGAGATTGCCGCGGGGCTGGCGGAGGTGCGGATGCCCCCGATGCGCATGGAGCGACTCACCATGGACGGCGTGACCGTGATCAACGACGCCTACAACGCGAATCCCGGCTCGATGCGGGCGGCGATCGACACGTTCACGGCGTTGCAGGGGTGCACGCGAAAGATCCTGGTGATCGGTGATATGCTCGAGCTGGGGCGGGCCGCCGATGAAGCGCATCGCGAGGTCGGCAGGCGGGTCGCGGAGGGAGGGATCGACGTGCTGATCGCGGTGGGGGAGGGGTGCGCGCTCGCGGCCGTTGCCGCGCGCGAGCGGGGCATGTCTCCCGAGCGGGTGCTGGCGTTCAGGGACGCGGGCGATGCCGCGGCGGCATTGCGGGAGCGAATGCGCCCGGGCGACTGCGTCATGCTCAAGGGCTCCCGGCGGATGAAGCTGGAAGAAATGCTGCGGCCGGAGTAGATCGAGGGAACGATGCTCTACCATATATTGTACCCGTTGCGGGACCACTTTTTCGGATTCAACGTCGTCAAATACATCACCTTCCGCGCCGCCGCCGCCGCGGTGACGGCCATGCTCATGAGTGTCGTTCTCGGCCCGTGGGTGATCAGGAAGATGCACGAACTCGAGATAGGGCAGCCGGTCAGGCGGGACTGGTTCCCGCTCTACAGCCAGCACAAGAGCAAGGAGGGCACGCCGACGATGGGGGGCGTCCTGATCATCATGGCGGTGCTCATCTCCTGCCTGCTCTGGGCAAACCTGTACAACCGCTTTGTTGTTCTCAGCCTTTTCTCCCTCCTCTGGCTCGGCGCGATCGGTTTCGTGGACGACTATCTCAAGGTAAAGAAAAAGAACGCAAAGGGGATGTCGGCCAGGGTGAAGTTCGCGGGCCAGGTGCTCCTTGCCGCGGGCGTCGGTGTCTATCTCCTCTCCTCACCGGCGACGGCCGGCTATGCGGGGGAAATCAGCGTCCCGTTTTACAAGCATCCGATTATCGCAAACCTCGGGTGGCTCTACCTCCTCTTCGCGCTCGCGGTGCTGGTGGG
>JAPLCY010000009.1 GCA_026391995.1 Candidatus Auribacterota bacterium | reverse complement strand
GAGGATACCGATCTCCAGCGCTCCACGCAGGAGTCGGTGGATGCGATTATCGATAATATCCGCTGGCTCGGCCTCGACTGGGACGAGGGGCCGATCCGCCAGTCAGACCGCTTCCGCGCGTACGCATCCCACGCCGAACGGCTCGTGGCCGAGGGGAAGGCGTACCGTTCAGAGGAGCGCAAGGGGGCGCACCAGGCGGTGATCCTGAAACGGCCGTCCCGCCGCATCGTCGTCACCGATCTCGTACACGGGAACGTCGAGTTCGATCCCGAGGTGGTTGGCGACCTCGTCCTGATGAAATCCGACGGAACCCCGACCTACAACTTCGCCTGCGTGATCGATGACACCGACATGGCCATCACCCATATAATCAGGGGGGATGACCACCTGAGCAACACCCCCAAGCAGCTGGTGCTTTACGAAGCGCTGGGACTGGCGGTGCCGCAATTCGCCCACGTGCCGCTCATCATGGGGCCCGACGGCTCGCGCCTGAGCAAGCGTCACGGGGCGACATCAGTCGGCCAGTTCAGGGACCAGGGGATCCTCCCTGGTGCGCTCGTCAACTTCCTCGCCCTCCTTGGCTGGTCGCCCGGCGACAACAGGGAGATGATGCCGCTCAAGGATCTGATCGCCGCTTTTTCCCTCGACCGGGTGAGCTCAAAGAGCGCCGTGTTCGACACCAGGAAGCTCACCTGGCTTAACGCGCAATACCTCAAGCTCAAAACCCCGCCTGAAATTGCCGTGATGGCGGTCCCGTTCATGAGGGAGTTCGGAGTCGACCCGTCCGCCGTCGATGGAGCGCGGATGGAGTCCATCGTCAGGCTTCTCAGCGACCGTTTCAAGACGTTGCGCGAGCTTGCCGAGCAGTCGTACTACTTCTTCAGCGAATCGGTCCGCTACGATGAGAAGGCGGTAGCGGCCCAGATCCGGAAGCCCGGGGGAAGGGAGATCCTCGCCGCCCTCGTTGCGCGCCTCGAGGCGCTCCCGTCGTTTGATATGGCCGCGGTGGAAGAGGCGGTGCGTGGAATCATTGCCGAACGGGGGGTGAAGCCGGGCGAGATAATCCAGCCGGCGCGGGTCGCCCTTACCGGCCGCACGGTGAGCGCCGGAATGTTCGAGACAATGGCCGCGCTCGGCAAAGAGGTGACGCTCGCGCGGCTGAAACAGTGGATAGTGAAAAGCGAATAGCAGACAGGGCCATCTCACAGTGAGGACGATGCAACATCCCTCGCGTCGGTCAGGTGCGTTAAATTTGGCGTTTCGCTTTCCGCTCTTTACTCGTCACTTGACGCTGAGGTAGTATGTTTAATCTGCCCAACACCATAACGTTGATCCGCATTCTCCTCATACCGCTCTTTGTGTTGTCGCTTCTGAATTATCACGAGACGGGGGATGAATTCTTCAGGCGCGCCGCGCTTTTTCTTTTTATTGCGGCGGGCGTGAGCGATGCCCTCGACGGTTTTTTCGCGCGGGTCAGGAATCAGAGAACCACGCTCGGGTCGTTTCTCGATCCGCTGGCCGACAAGGCTCTCCTTATTACCGCGGTCGTTATGTTGAGTTTGCCCATGGGACGTCTCACACGATTGCCGAGCTGGTTCCCCGTGCTGGTGGTGAGTCGCGACGCCATCATCGTACTCGGCTCGTTGCTCATCCACATGCTTACCGGTCGGATGACGCCGCGGCCCAGCATCTGGGGAAAGTGCGCCACCGGTTTTCAGATGATCACGGTGGGGTGGGTTCTCTGCCGCATCCCCCAGCAGGTTGTTCCCCTCTCCCTTGCCGCGGTCTTCACGGCCGTCTCGGGGTTCGATTATATCTACCAGGGGATGAGACAGATGGGTTCCCCGGGAGATTGATTCCGGCGCTGACTGCTTTTTCTCGATGCCTTTTAAAGCATCCTTAGTCAATAGTAGAGGTCT
>JAPLCY010000225.1 GCA_026391995.1 Candidatus Auribacterota bacterium | reverse complement strand
TGGTGAGAAGAATGCGATAGGGGACCTGCACGGAGTGGCCCTGGATGTCCAGGCCGACATGGGTGTCGCCGAGGATATCCTCGGCGCCCCTGACGGCCTCGACAAGCCTGGCGAACCTCTCGAACTTGTCGCGCAGGGCCTCCTGAAAGGCGTACTCCCTGCCGCAGCCGGGGCAGCGGACCTGTGTGGCACCGCCGGCGCCGAGCATCGGGAAGGAGATGACCCCCTTGCACCGCTCGTCGACACACCTGAATTCAATGACGCTGTCGTTCACCACGGTCTGGAGCCTCCCCTATCGCTTGAAGTTAAAAGTTAAAAGCCCTGAAGTAAAAGCGGCTTTACGGTGAAGAATAGCATAAGTGGGCGGCGAGCGTAAAGCGGGCAGTTCGCGCCCCTTCGCCTACCGCACCTGGAGCGTCCCGATCACAAAATCCGATCTCTGCGGGTCGGTATAGCGGCACTTCGGGAATGAGCCCCCGTAGTCATAGGCGCCGTGGTACGGAACGCCCCGCGGCCCGTTTCCCGGAGAGAGATCATTGAAGAGGCCCGCCTCGATCAGGTAGCGGCCGGCCGGAATCGAGCGCGGGAGATAGACGGCATAGGGCCCGAGTCGCTGCGGCGCGCGCGGCTTCCACTGCGGCACCGGCAGGAACGGTCTTGTTTCAAGGTGGATATAGCCCGCGCGATGGGAGGGTATCTCGACACTTCGCTCATGCTCCGGGTAACAATGGACGAAAAGCATGAAGGGACTGTCCTGACGTTCGGTCAGCGACAGTGTGAGGTGGAGGGTAACCGTCTCTCCCCGCGCCGCTGACTCGGGAATCTCGAGCCGCTCAAACACGACACACGGCGTGCCTATCACCGCGCCGTCCGCCCCTCCCCCCTCCAGGCGCAGATCCTTCAGGTCAACAACCGTATCAACCTCCGGGTTTTGCAGAAAGAAATACACCTCCGTCACGCGCGTGAGATCGATGAAGGGATTCATCTCCGCGAGACCCACCGTCGCCGCCATCGCGCTCCCGGGAGCGAGGGTGAATGACCTGCTGAAGCGCCGGTTCCCGACATCCTTGACCGTGAGGACCAGCGGCCGCGTGACATTTGAGGGAGCGAGCATCTCCCACTTGAGCACGCGATAGGGCGACCAGTCCCGCACCCGCGCGGGGCCAAAGGTGTAATCGCTGAGACGAATACCGGAATACTCCACTCCCTTCCTGAACGTCACGCGCCCCCACTCACCGGCGCGCGCCAGCAGGGCGCCGCTCCGCTGCCACTTTTCCATCTCGAGATCGTTTCCAAAGCTGCTCAAGTTGCGCCACCGGGGGCGGGCATCTGCGTGGGAGAGGAGCCCCGCGACAACCGCACGGGGATCGGGGCATGTCCGCCTGGCCTGTTCCCAGAGCAGGGCGAGGGTCACCGCGACGGGAACCCACGCCGCTATCACGATCACTCGCCGCCCGAGACTCACTTCGCTCTCCTCCCCGATCCGTCGAGCGCTTCGCCGATCCTGTCCCTGAGCCCGGTCAGCGCCTCGGGCGAATCGGCGTACTCCCATGTCGACCGCGCCACCGTTGCGATCCCCTCCTGCAGGCGCTCCTCTCCCCATCGCTCCCCCGCGAGGCGGAGATACTCGTAATCCTCCATGCCGTCCCTGAGCACCTCGAGCCTGATCGAATCCACGGGGCCCTCCTCTCCTGGATAGAAAAGCGATCCGTTTCCGTTCTGGTCGGGCCACGTCATCGGATCTTTCCAGGGATCGGACCGACTCCAGTAGTTCACGCACCAGTAGAGGAACCCGGTTATGTCGTACCGCCGGCAGATCCAGGGCAGCACCCGGATGTCAAGCGAGGGGGCATCGATGGCGATCCCCGGAAAGGGACGCGTGGGGCTGGCGACGTAGATCCATATCTCATCCCCGCGGCGCTGGAACTCGCGGGCGACCGCGGGATCGAAATTATTTATGCGGATACACCAGATATCCACATCGGGATAGCCGTCCCGCGGGGTCTGCGTCAGGAGATTCCTCACGCCCGGGTGTCCCTCATGGATCAGGCGCGTGAGCGTCCGCACCCCCTCGTACCGCTCGTCGATAATGTAGGTGTATGCCCTCCCCAGCCAGCCCCGCTCCTCAAGGCAACGGCCGAACGTCCTGAAGACCCCGCGCACAGCCTTTGGCCCCGTGAAGCCGTACCACTCATCAGACCAGACCCCTCTATCGGGATCGATCGTCGGCGCCTCCATGGCGATGCCAAAATCCCCCTGGCCCGCTCCCGTGTAGAAATCCACCTGCGCGCCGAAATCGCGGAAGTCGAGCCGGTACTCTCCATCCCGCGCGCCTGCGAGGAGGGGATTCCCTACATTGTGAATCGGCCATAGGCGGTGATCGATGAGATCGAGATAGTACCTGCGGCAGGTTTCCCTCAGGCGCCCCTGCCACGTGCTAACCGGTTCCCCTGCGCGCCGCGGATAATATTCCTTCATGATGTGCTCGTAAAAATCAAAGCCTGTTTTGAGGGTCGCCCGGCGAGGCAATGAAAAATCCCAGACAGTCACCAGGAGCCTGAGCCTCCGCCCGGGCCGTCCCGACGGCCGGACGACGATCGCCCCCTCGTACTCGCCGTCCTCGGCGGCCTCCGGGATATGCACCGTCACCCAAAACGGCTGCACCCGGTCTTCGGGGATGGCGGCGTCGGTGCCTGTGCGCGGGAGAAGCGGGTCGGGCCATAATCCCGCACGGGACACGTTGTAGTACGGCGCGCGCGTCCGCACGTAGCCGACCCTCCGCACGGTAACACACTCCTTCCCGAGGGGAGAACCGCCCCCTCCGTGCGCAAGCCCCTCCCATTCGATGGCAATCGGGCCCAGCGGCGCGTCACCGGGGATCAGCACGCACTGGAACGATTCGCTCTCGTTCCTCGCGAGGCGCACGCGCACCTTATCCACGCACGGTCCCCGGAATGCATTCTTTTCGGGGAACACCGCGTCGAGGGGGCCGGCGTATCCGATCGCATATCCCCCTTCAAGGAACGGCTCCGGGGGATAGATGCGCGGCGCGGGCCGGCTCACCTGGATCTCCCCGATCTTCCAGTTGAACCGTCCCCTGTTCCGGAAGGGGACACGCACCAGCTGCTCCCCGCCGCTCCTCCCGCGGCGCGGGTAAAAGATCCCCGCCCGTACCTCGTATCGCCCCGCGCACCCGGATGGGATCACGCACCGAAACGGCCCGAGCCTGAGCTGCCGGCCCACGGTCCATCGCCGGAGCTCGATCGGCAGGGTGACGTCGGCATTCACCGGGCCGCCGCCGCGGGGGTCCACAAAATGGATGAACAGGCGCAGGTCTTCGTGAATTTCGTCGCAAGGGCGGATAATGACGCTTATCGGGAACTGCACCCCCGCCTCCACCCGGGCGGGGAATTCGGCGCCCTCGAAATAGACGCGCGACTGGCCGTGCCATACGATCGCGTGATAGGCGCCCGCGCCGATCGCCGACGCCGCCACGACCATGGGCACCACCCTCAACCCCCGCATCTGATACCCCGCGCCGCAAGCTCTTCTTCATATATACGCGTCGTCTCGCTCACCATCCGCTCGACAGTGAAGCGTTCCCCGATTCTCCGCCGGGCGGCCTCCCCCATTGCACGGCGCTCGCGTTCATCCGAGAGCAGCCGGCAACAGGCGTCCGCGAGCGCACCCGGATCCCCGGGCTCCACGAGCAGCCCCGAGACGCCGTCCTCGATTATCTCGCAGTTCCCGCCGATCCGTGTGGCGGCCACCGCCTTCCCGCTCGCCATCGACTCGAGCACGGCCAGGGAGAGGCCCTCGAAGCGGCTCGAAAACGCCATGAGATCGCACGCGGCGATGATCTCTTCGATATCCCTCCGCACGCCGAGGAAATGAACGCGCCCGCTGAGACCCAGGGTCTTCATCAGAGATTCAAGACGCGCGCGCTCGCTGCCGTCCCCGGCAATCACAAAATGCGCGTCGCTGCGGCGCTTCGCCACGATCGCCGCGGCCCGCAGCCAGACTCCCAGGTTCTTCTGCGCCTCGAGACGCGCGGCAACGCCCACGAGCACGGCATCGGGCGGCACGCCGAGTTCACGGCGCTTTGCCCCGACGGAGACAGCGGCCGGAAAACAGGAGACGTCAATCCCGTTATACACAACCGTGAGCTTGCGGGCGGGTATCCGGACACGCGTCGCGTAGAACTCGGCAACCTCGCGGGAGACGGCGATCAGGCGCCCCGCGGCAACAGCGGTGAGGCGCTCCACCATGAGCTGGAACGGCGAAAGCCAGAGATCCACCGACTGGAGGCTCGAGACAACCACCGGCACGCGTGCGATCAACGATGCAACCCGCCCCCAGCTGTCCGCGGTAAAGAGATGGGTGTGGACGATGTGGGGGCGCAGCCGGCGGAGCAGCACCGCGAGTCTGGGGAGGAAAGTCGGATCATACCGGGCGTGCTTTCGCAGAAGGATGAGCGGGATGCCGCCCCCGCGCAGCGCTCCCTCAAGTGCGCCCCCGCCGGTAAAGG
>JAPLCY010000101.1 GCA_026391995.1 Candidatus Auribacterota bacterium | reverse complement strand
AACCCCTTGACAGAAAGCATGGCGCGGTGTGCGCCTCACCCATACTGTCAACATCGTCGTGTTCCTTGATGGACCGGTAATGGCGGACGGTGCCGCCTCGGTGGGCTTTTCGGGAAGACAGGTGTTCAAACGCGTGAAGACCACAATTTGAACGTAAGCTTTCGGTAAACCCGTATCACGGGGCATGGCAGTAGAAGAATCAGGGCCGCACCATGACTATTGACTGGAGAACCTGAGGAGCTCCTCCCCACGCCATCTGAAGGTCCCGCAGACGTTTTCGCCATCATCTTGGCGTATGACCTTCACGCAATACCCGCCGCGCATAATATCGGTTATAACCGGTTAAGGCTACAAACTCATCCAGCAACTTCCCTTTGGCTTTTTTGCCTGACCTTCTGTAGCGATCTAACAGCTTTGTCACCAAAATCTTACGCGTCTTCATGTCTAACTCCGACATTGCCTTTTCCTCCTAACAGCCTGTATATCAGATTGTTAGGAGTTCTGTCCAAAAGATTTCAAGTACTTTTATCCCGACTCCCAGAAAACCACGGGCTTGCCCGTCTGCCTGCCGGCAGGCAGGGATGAATGGACAGCTGGGTTCGGGATTCCGCCCGCGCAAGCGGGATGGAAGCCCGTAGTCAGTTTAGGAACCACGCGCTTGCGCGTGGGGCTCCATTATGAGGCAACTCGGAACCTTGCCCTTCACGCGGGAGCATGGTATACTTGATGCACGAGTTTTACAGGAGGTGCACCATGATTCGCTGCCTGCTGATTGCCTGTGTGCTGATCGTCACATGTGTCCCGCCGTCGCACGCCGCGGTTTCGCTCGGCGTTTACATCAATCCACCCCCCGACTATACGACTGAGATCAATAGCTTTTTCGGAGCGACGCGAAGGCATGCTATCGTGCAGTATGCGCTCCTGTGGGATTCGAACGGCGCAGTGCACACAAATATCATGAACATGGTGCACGCTTCGGGAGCGACGCCGATGTGCATGTGGGGGTCGATCGGATACAGTTACCCGCAAATCCTGAGCGGCGCGGTGGACGACATCATCGCCGATATCGCCCGGGCGATAAAAAATTACGGGGGGACGGTGATTCTGGCGCCCGATGGCGAATTCAATCTCGACAGCAGCCCCCACAACGCCAAAAATTACGGATACAGGCCCGAGACGTATGGGGAGGTGTGGAGGCACGTGCGCGGCGTCTTCGACGCGGCGGGGGTGACCAACGTCCAGTGGGCATGGGCGCCCGCCTACGCCAGCTGGCCTAGCGACGCGTGGAACGATTACAACCGCTACTATCCGGGTGACGCCTACGTGGATTGGGTCGGCGCCCTCGGCTTCGACTGCAACTGGTCGACCGGGCCGGCAAACATGACGCTGGACAACATTTTTAAGCCTATACTGAGCGATTTTCAGACCCGCTATCCCAAGAAGCCTCAGATGCTTGCCTGGTTCGGCACCGCGGGCAGCTCGTCCTATGCAGCCTATAAAGCCTCGTGGATTCAGCAGAGCTATGCGACGATTCCATCGTACCCGAATCTGAGGGCAGTCGTGTGGCTCAACGACTTTAACGCCGGCACGCCGGGGCCTCTCGATTTCCGTGTCTGGACGAGCTTGACCGACAACCCGGTGCCCGCCTCCGTCACCGCAGCCTACAAGGGTGCCATCGCCGGCTCATCGTTCCTCGAAACGCTCCCGCCCTACGATCAGCTTATCCCCGGCGGCGGGGGAGGAGGAGGGGGGAGCGGCGGTTTTACGATAACACTTGACCGCTCCACGGCCAAGGGCGGCGACCCGTTCGTCATCTCCTGGTCGTTCAGCGGGATTTCCCGCGTCGTGGACGCATACCTCGCCGCGGAGTGCCCCAACGGCACGCTGCTGGTCATGGACTCCAAGATGGACTTTCAATCAAGGATCGTTCCCGGCGCGGCGAGTTTCGACGTGAGCGGCAACCCCGCCGGTGTCCTGAACCAGGCGGTGCCGCAGGGGACTACGCCAGGCACCTACACGCTCATGGCAGTTTGTGTCCCCGCGGGGAGCTCCGTCCTGAACCCGGCGAACTATTTGGGGAGCGGCATATCGTCGGCCCCCCTCACGGTGCAGTAGACGTCGCAAGAGATTGGCGTTGCATGCCTCCCGAGCGGCCTGATAGGATATCCCCTGTCACGCGCCCCGTGCAGGGGACGGGCGCGTTGCGCAGGGGGCATCCATGAGCAAAATCCTGGTCATTATTCCCACGTATAACGAACGTGAAAATCTCAAGTCCGTTGTAGTGAGCACCCTCGAATTAAAGGCCGGCCTCGATATCCTCATCATTGACGACAACTCACCCGACGGCACCGGCCGTATCGCCGATGAGCTTGCCGCCGCGCATGGGGAAGTAAAGGTGATGCACCGCGCCGGTAAGGAGGGGCTGGGCAAGGCGTATCGCGAGGGCTTTAAATACGCGATCAACAAAGGCTACGATAACTGGCCGTTCTACCGGGTCCTCATAAGCCGGGGGGGGAGCCTCTACACCCGTCTCATCACACGGATGCCTCTTAGGGATTGTACCGGAGGATTTACCGGTTTTCGCTGTGCAGTCTTAAAGGCCCTCAATCCGGACACGATTTGCTCGGGAGGATACTCGTTTCAGATCGAAATGAAATACCGGAGCTGGAAGATGGGGTACCGCCTGGTGCAGATTCCTATCATATTCGTGGACAGGAAGATAGGTAAATCAAAGATGAGCAAGAAAATTTTCCTCGAGGCAATGGGAATGGTATGGAAGCTCCGTTTCGGCCTGCAGTAGCGGATGTTCATCGACACAACATGGTGGGAGGGATGAGTGCATCAAAAGTCCTGCGATAGCGCGTGGCTCAGGACATTGGCGACCGGGGACCTGATCGATCTCGGACAGCTCAATCACAACCTCGAGGGAATTTTGTCACCGAGGTACGACGAGGAACATATCAAACGGTATCTCACCAATCAGTTCCTTGATGAGGCATCGGTATATGCCGAGAAATACCAGAATGAAGCCCTGTGGGGGGGCTATCTCTCACGGGCATTTGAGCGACTGGGAATGGGGATCGACCAGCGACGGGAATTGACGATCCTTGATATCGGCTCCGGGGCCGGCAACACCATCTTCCCATTGCTGTCACTGTGTCCCGCATCGCGGATTATTGCGAGCGATCTCAGCGTCAATCTCCTGCACATGCTCAAGAAGACGCTGGCGGAACGGAAGCTTCTTGATTGCTGCCTCCTGATGCAGCTCGACGCGGAGAAGCTGATCTTTAGAGATGGTGCGTTCGATCTGGTGGTCGGGGGGGCGATCCTCCACCATCTTTTTTTACCTGAGAATGCCATCGCAGGCTGTGCCAGGATCCTCAAGAAGGGCGGGTGCGCGATATTCTTCGAGCCGTTTGAAAATGGCAATGCCATACTCGCACTGGCGTACCGGGAGATTCTTTCTCGCGCCCGGAGCGTGGGTATATCTCGTGTAACGAAAAAGCTCCTGAGGGCCCTCATCAAGGATTTCGATATCCGCCGGGGGAGAGACAAGTCCTTGCCGATCTTCAGCGCGATTGATGACAAGTGGCTCTTTACCAAGAATTATTTCCATGAGCTTGCCGAACAGTGCCAATTTTCACGCTGTACCATATTTCCGCTTCACCAGGCACCGGAACAGTTCGAGGGTCAGACAGGGGTGTATCTTAGGCTGGGGGCGGGTCAATCAAGAGATGCCCTCCCGGCGTGGGCATGGAAAATTATCAGGCGTTATGATGCGGGATTCTCCGATGATATGAAGGGAGATCTCCTGATCGAGGGGGCGGTCATATTCCAGAAGTAATCCCCCGGAATAGCGAATAAACCCTCGAATAAACCGTATGTATTAGACACCCGTGACATTCTGTGGTATACTTAATAGGGAGGAGTGGGGTGTGAAACGGGCATACTGTTTAATAGTGGTTATCGTTACGCTAATCCTGTTGGCGGGATTCTC
>JAPLCY010000148.1 GCA_026391995.1 Candidatus Auribacterota bacterium | reverse complement strand
GTCCAGGAGTGGATCGACAACACGATGAAGCTCCTCCCCCGGTGGGAGGGTCGCCGCGGCTACGGGCCGGTCCCCATGTACACCACCTACGGTTTCATCGCAACGCGGCACGGCTTCGGCGCGGTGGGACGCGTCTGTCCGAAGCGGATCGTGAACATCGCCGGCGGCGGGGCGCTCATGTCGGTGATGCGTTGCGCGTGAAAAATACAAAGACGTATTGTACAGGCCCCGGTTTTTGGGACAGCGGGCACGCATACGTGGAGTCACCGGTTGACTCCGCTTATGCCGTTTGTTGGGAATGGAAGTCGACACGGGCCTGAGCTGGAGTCCTGTAGCTCAGGCGTTCGACAATCCACTCCTGATTATACTTGATCACGAACCGGCGAATCACCTATTGGGGGATCCCGTGATAGAGGTATGCGCGGCGAGGATACCGGAGATAGTTGAAGCATCAATTTTCTATGAATTGATGTCATATCTGCCAGAAGCAAAACAGGCCGCGATCAAGAAATTCGTTAAAAGGCATGATACACAGCGGGCACTGGTATCGGAGATTTTGATCAGATCTATTATCTGCCGTACGCTGAAAATGAAAAACAGTGAAATAGAATATGTCTATAATAATTATGGTAAGCCCTCTCTGAAAAACAGGCCCGATTTTTACTTCAATCTATCCCATTCAGGTGAATGGGCCGTATGCACCGTTGACAAGGAACCGATAGGAATAGACGTGGAACAGATCAGGCCTATAGAGGCTATTGATCTAGGAAAGCGCTTTTTCTCAAAAGGAGAGTACGACGATCTTTTAAAAAGGAGTGAATCCACAAGGCTTCGTTACTTTTATGATCTGTGGACACTAAAGGAGAGCTATATTAAAGCATGGGGAAAAGGGATATTTACCTCGTTAGACTCATTTACCGTCAGAATGCATAGCGATGGGGAAATAACTCTTCATACTGACAATGAATTCAAGAAGTGCTTTTTCAAGCAGTATCGCATAGGCGACAACTACACACTATCCGTCTGCGCAACGAATAAGCGTTTTCCCGACAGTGTAATAATCAATAGCCTGAATGGATTATGCCAAGATATGCAATCAGCATAAAAATAGAGGCGCAAATGCAGCGTAAGAGGGCAATGATCGTGGCATCAATTAGCAAATCCCTTCCGCCTTAAACTCGGAGTTTTACTTCGCCGTCTTCTTCGAATATTATTTCATTTTTATTACTTGCATGGGTGAGTGTTACAAAGAGTGTCCCCATGTCATATAAAGCATGTCGGATCCTCGCCGAGGAGATCCCCGCCGAGGGCGAGGGCCCTTCCCCTGCAGCCGCCGCAAATCCCCCGGTACTCACACAGGCCGCACTTCCCCTTGAGCAGCTCTTCCCGCCGGCGCAATTGCGCGAACAACTCCGCGTGCCTCCATATTTTCGCGAATGACTCACGCCGGACGCTCCCCGCGGAGCGCTCGATGAAAGGGCACGCCCAGACCTCGCCGTCGGGCTTCAGATAGGCGAACCCCCTCCCCGCCGTGCAGCCGTGGAAGAAGGGCCGCGCCATCGCGCGCCAGAATCTTCCCTTGAGCCCCCTTCGCTCCATGAGATAGGCCCAGTACTGCGGCCCACCCGCCGGCTCCATGACGGCGGTTGCCCGTTCCTGGGCTCGGACAAGAAATTCAAGCAGTTCACGGCTCTGGTGCGACTCGAGCGCCGCGTCCCTTATCTCGTGCCCCCTCCCAACGGGTATGAGCTGGTAGACAAGCAGGATCGCGGGATCGAACTCCCTGGTAAGCTCAATGAGTTCATCCAGCCCGGCGAGATTATACTCCATCGCCGTGATGTTGATCTGGACGGTGATTCCCGCCCGCCGCGCCGCCTTGATCCCCTCAACGGCCCCCGAAAAGGCTACCCCGTCACACCTGATGCGGTTGTGCACCTCGTCCCGCCCCGAGTCTAGGCTCACCGCCACCGCCGCCACGCCCCTTCTCTTTAAATCACGGGCGGCCGCGTCATCGAGGAGCGTGCCATTTGTCGCGAGGACGTTGATGAAACCCCGCCGCCGCGAATACTCCAGCAACTCGAATATATCCCCACGGACAAGCGGCTCGCCACCCGTATACACGAGCATCCTGAACTCCCTCACCTCGCGCAACCCGTCGATGAGCCGCATTCCCTCACGGAGATCAAGCTCATTCGCGACCGGATCCCCCGCCCCCACATGGCAGTGGACGCAGGAAAGGTTGCAGCGCGAGGTAACCTCCCACACCACGTGGTCCGGGTAACCTATGCACCCCATCCCCCGCGCGCCGGCGGCGACCGGGAGGCACTCGGCGCCGTGCCTCAGGAGCCACGCGCCGAAATACCTCCACCGGGTGAGATAGGCGTAGAATAAGGCGCTCCCCATCTGGCGGGCCACCAATGTCGGCGGCCATGCGATCCTGAAGAAGGGATACCGTGACATAGGCCTCCCGATCAGCCCCTCGCCAGGAAGGTGCCCGCGATGGCCGCCGCGGACGCGCCGAGGTTGACCACGATGGTGAGGCCGCACATCCACAGGAGCCTGACGGGGTCCGTGTAGTGCCCGCGCGCCATCATGAGGGAGAGCACCATGGCGAGCCACGCGACGGGGAGATAGAACACGCCCCCGTATCCCGTCAGCATCTGGATGCGCGGCAGCGCGCAGAGGGCCGCGCCCCCCGCGATCCCGGCAGCCGCGTAGACCCACGCCGCCGCCGGCAGTCCGATCCGCACCGCCAGATTCCGTTTCCCCGCCAGGGCATCGGCGGGATAGTCGGGAAACTCGTTGATCAGGATGATATTGAACACTGAACAGGCAACGGGGATCGACACCCAGTGCACGAGGGGGAGAATGGCGCCTGACTGGAGATAGCACCCCACGGCCACCGGGAGCCACCCGTAACAGAACGCGATGAGGAGTTCCCCGATTCCCCGCGAAGCAAAACGGAAGGGCGGCTTCGAGTAGTAGTACCCCGCGAAGATCCCCGTGAGACCGAGGGGGATTGTCCATGCCCCGGTCCGGCAATAGAACTGGAGGATGAGACCGATGGCCACCGCGCCCGTGACCGCCGCTCGCGCCGCGGTTTCAACCCGCGGCGCCCGCGACGGATTGCGGACAATTTCCTGGCTCCCTCCAGAAAAGATGTTCCTCCCCATGACGCCCGAAAGGGCATCCTCCCGCACGTCATGGATCTCGCCGTTGAAATGGGCCGCGAGGAGAATGAGGAGTATCGCGGCCGCCCCGAGAAGGAAGATCGGCAGATTGAACGCCCCGGCCGATCGGGCGGCGATCGCCGTCCCGAGCAAGTACGGCATGACGCCGACCGGGAGAAAGGGCGCGCGCGCAACCCTGAGCCAGAATCTGATCTCCGTCTTCACGTCAATCCCCGGCCGGCGCAATCTTGAAAAAGCTGATGCACCCCGGGTAGACCGTGCACTCGAGAAAAACCTTCCTCCCGTCCCGCAGCGGGACGGCGAGGTTCACCGCTCCCTTCCCCTCAGCCATGCGCGAGGCCTCGGCGGCATCGATGAGTCCCACCATCCCCAACACCGCATCCGCCCCCGGGACCAATGTCACAGGATTAAAAAAGCCGGCATGCTCGCGCAATCCCGTGAGGAGGGGGGGTTTCTCAGCGCCCGATTGACCGATGACGTCCCTCACGCCGGGGATCATTTCGGCCACGTTGAGCAGGCGCAGCCGCTCGTGGAGCCTGGCGGTTATACCTGTCTCTTTGAAGTACCCCGTCCAGACAACGGTCCTGGCATTGCGGTTGAAATAGCGTCCGGTGATATCGATGTTGTCGGATTGCCGCGTCCGCCGAATATCGGCCGCCTCGATTGCCGTGTCCGCGCACGCGCATTCGATCATAAATTGCCTGAGCAGGTTGGTCGAGCGCGCGAGATTGCTCCGTATGGCCTCCTGGTCGCCCTTCACAAAGCTGAGCAGGTAGGGGAACACCGGGTTCCTCTTCACCATGTACGCCGCGCCAAAGTGCCCCCCCCCCAGCCCCCACATCACCTTCTCCGGGAGATGCATGACCGGGAGCGGGACGACCGGGGCCGCGGGGAGCGCGTCATGCTCCACCTCCTCGAGGCGCGGCCGCTTCCCCGCCTCGTCCACAAGCCGGAGCCTCGTAAACGTGTGCCGGCTCAGGTGCGCCGACGGCTGGTCGACATATCCGTCACCCTTCTCGCCGTTTGCGCCGACGAAGAAAAGGGCGTGCGCGGCATCGATCGGATAACGCCCCTCCCTCTTCTCCTTGATCAGCTTCTCGATCCGCTCAAGGTGCTGGACAACCCCGAGCTCGGTCTGCGCGATCTGGCCGTACTCCCGGCCCAGGACAAACTTAATCCCGGGGATCCATCGCGCGAAATTAAGCGTGTCATTCGCGCGTGGCGAGCCAAAGAGCGAGGCGGCGGTCGTCACAAAGAAGGGTTCGACATCGAGAAGCTCATGGTACTGGGCATAGGTGATGAAAAACTGCTTGTTCTCCTCCCTTTCCGCGGCGGGACGCGTTGCCCGCCCGGCGGCATAGGCCCTGAGTTTCTCGTACCGCTTCGGATAGTACGGGCTCCCGGGCCCCTCGAAGCGGGTTACCCGCGGATATTGCTTCGAGGGGTCGATAAGGTACTGGTTGAATGCCTCAAGCGCCGTATCGAGCTTCTCCTCCGCGCGCGCGTACAGGCGCTGGAGGACCGATGATTCTTCGAAGAAGCGCTCGTACTGCACCCTGACATTCTTGATCACAAGGCTCGCGCGGCGCCTGTTCTCGCGCTGGAACTCATCGGCGATCGCCGGCCCGACGCGCGTCCAGGCGATCGAGAGCTCCGGGGAAAAGAGGGCGGCCCTCATGGATACCGGGTCCTGCCTGGTGTTATAGGCGATGATCCGGCAGGGGATCCCCTCAGCGGCGAGCATCTTGACAAGGTAGCCGAAGTGCTGCTCCTGCGTCACGCGCAGCCCGGGCACCACAAGCCCGGGAACGGCAAGTACGAGCGGGGCGTCGGGAGCGGTCACGGTGGGATACACCCCCTCCTGCGAGGGGATATTCTGGACGCTGACCGTCACGCAGCCCGCGCAGCACAGGAGCACAAGGCAGCAGGCGGATGCGGCACGGGTGGATCCGTTCATTGTCTTTTCATCAGGTAAAATCCATTTAGCTGTAGTGCGCCAGGCAATAACCGGGCCGCGCCCGCCCGGCCTCATCCAAGGAACACAATGTTCATCATACATTCGCCGCAGTCAAAATCCAAACGGTATTTTCTGTGCGCGTCAACCAGGTAGAGCGATCCCCCCGCCGCATCAGCCGCCCTGCGCGGGCCCCCTCGCGGGCATATCCCGAGCTCGCGACGCACGCAATACCGCGTGGTCATGATCGCTTTTCCTCGCGCATCCCCGCCCGCCTCACACGCCCGGTCTATCCGGCGGACGCCATGCCGCCGGTAAAATGCCAGCGCTTTTCCGTTCAGCACGTTCCCGCGATAATCAAGTCCGGTCTCGGGATAGGGATAGTCGTTCGGGATCACCCTGGCCGTTCTTCGCACAAACTTCTTCGCCCGCTCCGCGTCCAGGATGCGGACCAGTTCGCGCCGTGCCTGGTTAAGCGCGCGCACGGGGACGAGATACGGCCTTTTCAGGGAAACGGCAACATCGGTCACCGCATAAATAGAATCGCCTGTTTTGGAACAATGCTCCTTGATCGCCGTCAGCGCGAGCGCCTCATTGCGCGCGGGGATTTTCTCCGCCTCCACGGCGGCGCTTACCCGCGTGCCCTCATCGTCAACCGCAGACACGAAGAAGCCGCCGGCCTCCTCGCCGAACTCTAGCCGGATCGGAATTGTCCTGGAGCAACCCCCGCGCGCCAGAGCGCGGCAAAACTCATGATCCATATTCCTGTACACGACCGCCCCCGGCCGCAGGTACCGTAGCTCGCGCGCGTACACTCTGTCACCTTCCACGCGATTGATATTCGTCCCGCGGAGCGTCCGGTTCCTGTCGAAAAAACATATCCCGTCCCCGTTGTGGAGCCGCTCGTCGCCCCTGATGGTGAAATAAGTCTTCTGCACCCGCCCGGCCGTCCCCACCTCCTCGCCGACCGACTTCGGCGTGTCGAGCGACGCCATTCCCTCCCGCCCGCCTTCAATGAAATATGTGGTGGCGCCCCGATAGAAGGTCTTCCGGGGGTCGGGCGTAAAGGAGCAATCGATCGTGCCGCGGGATGACTTTGCCAGGTCCGGCGACCGTGCAATAATTTCGTCGAGCCGACTCCGGTAGAAGGCGGTCATGTTCTTCACATAGGCCGCATCCTTGAGCCTCCCCTCGATCTTGAACGACGAGATCCCCTCCCCGGCAAGCCGTTCGAGGTACGGCGAGAGATCGAGGTCCTTGAGCGACAGCAGGTGGCGGTTCCGCGCGAGCAGATTCCCCTCGCCGTCCTCGAGCGAATAGTGCCCGCGGCACGGCTGGGCGCACTCGCCGCGGTTCGCGCTCCTCCCGCAGACCGCGGCGCTGAAGCAGCACTGCCCGCTGTAGCAGACGCACAGCGCCCCGGCCACGAAGCACTCCAGCTCGACCCGTGTCTTCGACCGGATCTCCCAGATCTGGTCGAGCGCGAGCTCCCGCGCCAGGATCACCCTCCGGAAGCCGGCCTCTTCCAGGAACTTCACCTTCTGCCACGTTGCGTTGTGCGTCTGCGTGCTGGCGAAAAGCGGCAGGGGGGGGAGCTCCATCTCGAGCAACCCCATATCCTGGATGATCAACGCGTCCGCGCCCGCGTCGTACACCTCGTTGATGATCGCCCTCGCTTCCTCCAGCTCATGATCGTGGAGGATCGTGTTGAGCGTCACGTAGACCCTTGCGCGGAAACGGTGGGCGTACTCGACAAGCCTTCTGATTTCGGCGAGTTCGTTGCCGGCCGCGGCCCTGGCCCCGAATTTCCGCGCGCCGATGTAGACCGCGTCCGCGCCGCAGTCGATCGCGGCGATCCCAATGTCGGCGGTTCTCGCGGGGGCTGATAGTTCGATGGTTCGCA
>JAPLCY010000034.1 GCA_026391995.1 Candidatus Auribacterota bacterium | reverse complement strand
GGGTTTTTCGGGCTCCTCCACCCAGGGATTGTACTCCGGCCTAACCATCCCATTCCACCCTGTCAACGGGCACGCCATCGGGAAGGTCAAAAGGTCGGCGGCGCCCGAAAGGAGGCGCAGCGGCACCATCACGATCCCCTTTCCAACCCCCAGGGGCGACATCATGATTCCCTTCTCCTTGGAGATGGCATAGGTTTGATAGGGAAGTTCTAGCCAGCAACCGAGGGCATTCGAGAAACCCCTGTCCGCCTTGTGGCTTACATTATCCCAGTATCCCGCGAACGCAACCGAGCACAACACCGCGAGCAGAACGCCCGCGCACAAAAGACCCTTGAACCTCATTCCCTCACCCCCCTTTCACCCGCCGGGACACGGCCCGGATCGTTGCCCATTGTAGCGCACGCACTACGATGCGGCAATTAATTTTACCGCCTGCTCGCACCCCCCTCAACCATGGTGGGTATGCCGTCCTCTCAACGGCCACCTGCGAGGTGGGATGTTCAAGACACCTCGTAGGTGGCACCCCGTGACTGCCCCCTTACGCCGGCTCTTCGTCATCATCCGGTCCGGCCGCCTTCCCCGGCGCGCTCAGAAACGCTTCGATAAACGGCTGGATCTCACCGTCCATGACCGCCTGGACGTTGCCGGACTCGTGCTTCGTGCGGTGATCCTTCACCATCTGGTATGGCTGGAATACATAGGAGCGGATCTGGCTTCCCCATGCAATATCCTGCTTCTCGCCGCGCTGTTTCGCAATCTCCTCCTCGCGTATGCGCCGGCAGTGTTCGGCGACGCGCGCGGTGAGCACCCGCATGGCGGTCACGCGGTTTTTGTACTGCGATCGCTCGTTCTGGCACTGGACCACGATGCCCGTCGGCACATGCGTCATGCGGACGGCGGAGTCGGTCTTGTTGACGTGCTGGCCGCCCGCGCCGTGCGCCCGGAATGTGTCTATCCGGATATCCTCGTCCTTGATCTCGATCTCGCCCGCGTCCTCGACCTCGGGGACGACATCCACCGAGGCGAACGAGGTGTGCCGGCGCTTTGCGGCGTCAAACGGAGAGATGCGCACGAGTCGGTGCACCCCCTGCTCGCACTTCAGATAGCCGTAGGCGTACTCCCCCTTGACGCCGACGGTGACCGAGCGGAAACCCGCCTCCTCGCCCGGCGCCATATCGAGGACCTCCGCCGTGTAGCCGCGCGTCTCGGCCCACCGCCGGTACATCCTGAGCAGCATCCCCACCCAGACGCACGCCTCGGTGCCCCCGGCGCCGGCGTGTATCAGCATGATCACTCCACAGCGGTCGCGGGGATCGCTGAGCATCGAGCGGAGTTCGAGACCGCTGCACTCAGCCTCGATCCGGTCAAGATCCGCCGCGAGCTCCGCCGTCGAGGAGTCCGTCTCTCCCTCCCCCTTGAGCAGCTCCAGGAAGAAACCGACGTCCGCGGCCCCGCGTGTGATCTTCTCCCACGCGCCGGCCGCATCCTTGATACGGCTCAATTGCGCGGTGACGGCGCGGGCGCCCGCCTGGTCGTTCCAGAAACCAGGCTGGCTTATTTTTCCTTCGAGAATCGCGATCTCCTGCCGTTTTCCCGGCAGGTCAAAGATAGTCTCCGAGCTTCTGCAGGCGCTCTGTCAGCTTCTTCTGCCGTTCAACCAGTTCTTCAAACATTGCAGACCCTCCCTCGTCGTTCAGCTTTTGTCTTTCCACGCCCACCCGTAGTTATGGTATCACAATGACCGCGCACGCCACCACCAGGCATGCAATCGCGAACAGGTTCCCCCATCGCGTATAGAAGGTCCCCGTTCGCGAGAGATCGAGATCGTCCACCGCGGTTCCCTGGACGAAAATATCCCTGCCCTCGCCATCCGTGAGTACCCGCATGATCCTCCCGTGATAATCTATGTAGCAAGAGACGCCGGTATTCGTGGCACGCGCCATGGGGACGGCGTTCTCGACGCAGCGGAAGACGGCGTGCGCGACCTGCTGGTACGGCTGGCTGGTCCTCCCGAACCACGCGTCGTTGGTCAAATTAACGAGGAATCGGGCTCCCCGCTTCACGAAACCGCGCGCGAGATCGGGCATGATATCCTCGAAGCAGATGAGCGCCCCGAACGGCGCGGGCGCGAGCGGGAACACGGTGAAACGGTTCCCCGGAGTGAAGCCGTCTTCATAGGGGACGACGCGTTTCAGGAACGGCAGCCACGCCTTGCAGGGGATGACCTCGCCGAAGAGCACCAGATGGATCTTGTCATACCGGTCGACGATCTCACCCCGCTCATCGACGAGGAACGCGCAGTTGTAATACTCGCGCCGCTCCCGTTGCTCCATATGTTCGCTGCCGAAGAGGAGGGGGATGCGCATCTCCTGTTGATTTTCGGCGACCGCGGCGCGCACACGCTTTTCGTACCAGTAGTAGCCGGGGAGCGAGGTCTCGGGCCAGACAATCAGCTCCGGGCAGGCGAATTTCAGCGTGCGTGTCATATCATGGAAGCGCTGTATGATCTCCTCCCTGAATCCCTCCCCGCACTTCTCGTCCTGCGGGACATTCCCCTGGACAATCGCAACCCTGACCTTCTCCCCCGCCCCGATATCCCGCCCGAGGGAATAGACACCGAACGCGGCGGAGGCGCACAGGGCCATCGCGGCCGCGGCAGCCGGGGCGATGCATCCCCTTCCGCGCCTGCGGACACACTCGTAGAGGGAGACATTCACCAGGGCCAACAGAAAAGAGACGCCGTACACGCCCGTAAGGGAGGAGATCTGGATAAGGGGGATACAACGGTATTGAGTCACTCCAATGAGTCCCCACGGAAAGCCGGATAAGACATAGGTCCTGATATACTCAAGACCGGTCCAGATGAACGGGGCAACCAGCCAGGCCGGCGGCGTGAAACGGCGGCGCCCCTCGCGACGCCAGGCCAGATTCATCAGGATCGCAAAAACCGGGAAATAGACGGCGAGGTAGAGGGTAAGCGCCAGGAAACCGGCGACGGTGACGTTGTTGAGCCAGTACAGGAGGCTCCAGTAAAAGGCGGCGCCCCCGGCATATCCTATGGCGAACGCCTCTTTCGGCCTCCGGCTGTCGGTCGCGATGAGCAGCGGGATGAGGGCAATCCAGGCGAGAATGCTCCAGCCGGCGTTCGGGAATGCCGCGGTGAGGAGGAGCCCTGAGAGGATCGAGAGGAGGTATGGCTGCATGGGACGATCACTCATGGGCCCCGCAGCACTTCTTGAACTTCTTCCCGCT
>JAPLCY010000240.1 GCA_026391995.1 Candidatus Auribacterota bacterium | reverse complement strand
GCGTTCGGCGACCGGAGCTCCTACCAGATGGACCCGGCGAACGCCGATGAGGCCCTCCGCGAGGTGGGGCTTGACCTCGACGAGGGGGCCGACATTGTCATGGTGAAGCCCGCCCTCGGCTACCTGGACATCATCCGCCTTGTGAAGGACGCCTTTCCCGCGCCGCTCGCCGCCTACAACGTGAGCGGGGAGTACGCGATGGTCAAGGCCGCTGCGCGCGCGGGCTGGCTGGACGAGCAGCGCGCGGTGCGCGAGATCCTCACCTGCATCGCGCGCGCGGGTGCGGACATTATCATCACCTATCACGCCGCCGACGCCGCACGCTGGCTCTGCGGATAAGATCGGTATCGAGTTATGGTTCTCTTCCGTTTTGTGTGGGTACTTTTAGATCTCCTCCCCCCTGGAGGGGGAGGATTAAGGTGGTGGTGGGGGCATTACAGGCTCATGGTTCTAGACATTTAATGAGAATAAGTTAGAAACAAAGTCTGTACCCATTATCTCACCCTCACCCTCACCCTCCCCCTTCGCAGGGGGAGGGGAAAAAGAGGTTTATCCACACAAAGTGGAAGAGAACCCGATTTATATGCTCCTCTCATGGAATGTCACCCGCGCCTGCAACCTCAAGTGCGTACACTGCTACCGCGACGCGGGCAGTCCCGACCGCCGCGAGCTGGATACCGCGGAGGGGCTCTCGCTGCTGGGCGAGATCGCCCGGGCCGGTTTCAGGATTGTCATCCTGAGCGGTGGCGAACCGCTCATGCGCGACGACATCTGCGTGCTTATCCGGCATGCGCGGGTGTGCGGGTTGCGTCCCGTGCTCGGCACGAACGGCACCATGCTGAACGCGGCTGCGGCGAGGGCGTTGCGCGAGGCGGGGATCGCGCGCGTGGGGATAAGCATCGACAGCGCGAATGCCGCGTACCACGACCGGTTCAGGGGGTCCCGGGGCGCGTGGGCCGCCGCGATCGGCGCGGCGTGCCGCTGCCGGGAGGAGGGGGTCGACTTTCAGGTGCACACCACCGTGACACGGAATAACAGGGGGGATGTCGGCCGGATCACGGAGCTCGCCTGCGCGGTGGGGGCGCGGGCGCACCATATATTCTTTCTTGTCGGGACGGGACGGGGGGCGGCCATCGCCGGTGATCTGCTTTCGGCGGCGGAGTCTGACGCCCTTCTCGGGGAGATCCTGGAGATTCAGGGGAGGACCCCGATCGAACTGAAACCCGTCTGCGCCCCCCGGTTTGTGCCCCTTGCCCGGGAGAAGGGGATCGGTTCGCGGTTCACCAGGGGATGCCTTGCGGGCCTGAGCTATTGCTGCATCCTCCCGAACGGCGAGGTGCATCCGTGCCCCTACCTCCCCGTGAGGGCCGGAAACGTGCGCGAGACGCCGTTCAGTTCCCTCTGGAGGGAGAGCCCCCTGTTCAAAAGACTCCGGGGGATGGAGTACCATGGCCGTTGCGGCGCGTGCGCGGAACGGAAATCATGCGGCGGCTGCCGCGCGCGCGCGTGGGAAAGGGACGGCGATCTCATGGGGGACGATCCGGGGTGCGCCATTCACCGGGCGGGCGTGCCGTGCTGACCCCCTACGAACGCCGGCTCCTCATAGAGCTGCGGGACCGCTTTCCCCTTGCCGCGCGTCCCTATAGCGTCATCGCTCGGCGCATGGGGAGCAGCGAGGGAAAGGCGATCGAAACGGCACGGCGTTTGCGCTGGCGGGGAATCATCCGCTCAATCGGCATCGTGTTCGCCCCCCACAGGCTGGGGTGCCGGTCTACGCTTGTGGCCATGCGCGTGCCGTCCCGGGAGCTCAGGCGGATCGCCGGTATCGTGGGAGGCTATCCTGGTGTGAGTCACAGCTAC
>JAPLCY010000120.1 GCA_026391995.1 Candidatus Auribacterota bacterium | reverse complement strand
GGCCTCCGCCTCCGTCTGCGCGGCGAGGAACGCGTTGGCGAGGCTCACGTCGTTGTGGGATATCCTCAACCCCTTCCCCCCGCCACCCGCGACCGCCTTGACCATGACCGGGTAGCCGATCCGGCGCGCAACCCTCAACGCCTCGTCCCGGTCGCTCACGATCCCTTCGCTCCCCGGGAGGATGGCGATGCCCGCCTTCTTGACTATCTTCCGGGCCTCCACCTTGTCCCCCATCAGGCGGATATTCTCCGGTTTCGGCCCGATGAAGCGGATGCCACAGCTCTCGCAGATCTCGGCGAAGTGCGCGTTCTCGGCAAGGAAACCGTAGCCGGGGTGGATCGCCTCGACGTCGGCGATCTCGGCCGCGCTGATTATCGCGGCGATATTGAGGTAACTTTTCGCGCTCTGGGCGGGGCCGATGCAGATCGCCTCATCCGCCATGCGGACGTGGAGGGAATCGACGTCGGCCTCCGAGTAGACGGCCACCGTGCGTATCCCGAGCTCCCTGCATGCGCGGATGACGCGGAGCGCGATCTCCCCGCGGTTGGCGATGAGGATTTTCTCAAACATGGCGTCCGCCGCTCACCCGATCCTGAAAAGCCGCTTGCCGAATTCGACGGCCTCGCCATTCTCAGAGAGGATCTCGAGGATCTTCCCCTTGCGCTCGGCCTTGATTTCGTTCATCACCTTCATCGCCTCGATGACGCAGACGACGGTCTCCTCGTCGACCTCCTGGCCGATCTCGACAAACGGGGGCGATTCAGGCGAGGGGGCGGAGTAGAAGGTGCCCACCATCGGCGAAACGATGTATACGCCCTCGTCCTGCGGGGGTTTCTCTTCTTCCGGCGATCCCGCGGCGGGAACCGGCTGGACCGGCGCCGCCACCTGGGTGATGAGGGGGCCCCTTTCAAATTGCTGGCCCTTCCTGATGGAAAGCTTGAATCCCTCCCGCTCGATGACAAACTCGGTGATTTCATTCTCGTTCATGAGCGTGACGATGTCTTTTATCTCTTTAATATTCATAACCTGTTATCCTCTAATCCTTTCGGCGAGGCGGTCAATACCCTGCACCCCCGTTCCTCAACCAGCACCATGTCCTCTATCCTCACGCCGCCCCAGCCTTCCAGGTATACCCCCGGTTCCACCGTGATGATCATCCCCGCCTCGAGTATATCCCCGCTTTCCCTGTTGAGCCGCGGTGCTTCGTGCACCTCGAGGCCTATGCCATGACCAAGCGAATGGGAGAAGTACCTCTCGAAACCGTGCGCCCGCAGCGCGTCACGCGCGGCAGCGTCAACGGCAGATGCTGGAATACCAGCTCTAATTATGTCCAGCGCAGCTTGTTGAGCCTCAAACACGGATGTATAGAGGTCTCTGTAGCGTTTCGTTACTTTACCCCAACAAAAGGTGCGAGTCAAGTCGGAATTGTACCCGCCGCCGCACAAGCCGAAGTCAAGAAGGAGGGGGGCTCCCTCTGCCAGCTTCCCGCGCCCCGCGTGGTGGTGAGGCATTGCGCTGTGCCTTCCCGCCGCCACGATCGGCCTGAACGCCGGTTCGCTGAAACCCTCCTCGCGGGCGACCGCAAGGAGACGTCCTTCCAGTTCCGCCTCGGAGACCCCTTCCTTGACTCCCCCCCTCCAGCGCCACAGGACAGTGTCGGTAACCCGGGCAAGACGGCTGAGGACAATGATCTCCTCCGGCCGCTTCACGACGCGAAGTTTTTCAACCAAGGGCGGCGCGGGGATGAGGCTCGCGATCCCGCGCAGGGCATTCCCAAGACCGCGGTGCATTGCCCAGGTGAGGACATCAGGCTCAAAACCGAGCTTATGAATGCCGGCACGGCGGCACTCGTCGGCAATCCGTGGAAAAAACTCCCGCCCGCCGGCCACCCTGACCCCGAATCCCTTCACCTCGGCATTCGACTGGAGACGATAGCGTGCATCCGTAAAAATGAGGCTCCGCCCCGGCAGGATCAGGCACGCGGCGGAGCTGCCGCTGAAACCAGAGAGGTAGCGCACATCGGCGAGGCGGGTAACGAGGAGGCCGCGGAGCGTATGCCCCTCCATGCGCGCGCGAAGCCGTGCGACGGGGCTAGTGCCGGGCATGCAGTCGGTCTCGCAGGAGATAGATGAGGGCTTCCAGGCCCAGGCAGTAGCTCCTCGGGCCAAATCCCGACACCTGCCCGACCGCCACGGGCGCGATCAGCGAGGTGTGGCGGAACTCCTCGCGGGCGTAGATGTTGGAGAGGTGCACCTCGACGGTGGGTATCTTCACCGAGAGTATCGCATCGCGGAGGGCGACGCTGGTGTGCGTGTACGCGGCCGGGTTGATCAGGATACCGTCGACGAGCCCGAGGGCACGGCCGATGGCGTCCACGATCTCCCCCTCATGGTTGGACTGGAACACCTCGATGGTGACCTTCTCCCGCTGCGCGATCTCGCCCAGGGAGCTGTTGATCTCCTCAAGGCTTGCCCTGCCGTAGAGCTCGGGCTCGCGCGCGCCGAGAAGCTGAAGATTCGGTCCATGGATCACGAGAATTTTCATCGTCTGTACCCCTGTGAGTGGACTCAGTATACCATATCACC
>JAPLCY010000164.1 GCA_026391995.1 Candidatus Auribacterota bacterium | reverse complement strand
CCGGGGACAACGTGTCGGTGGAGTGCGAGCTGATCACGCCGATCGCGATGGAGAAGGGGTTGAAGTTCGCGGTCCGGGAAGGCGGCCGCACGGTCGGCGCGGGCAGGGTTTCTGAAGTCATCAAGTAGGGCGTGGAGCGTGACGGCGGATACACGTGTTGTGCGGCACGAATAGAAGAGAGGCGTTAGATGGCAAAGCAGAGGATTCGGATCAGGCTCAAGGGGTATGACCACAGGGTGCTCGATCAGTCGACCGAGGAGATTGTCGAGACGGCGAAGAGGACGGGGGCCAAGGTGTGCGGGCCGATACCCCTGCCCACCGAGATCGAGCGTTACACCGTGTTGCGTTCTCCGCACGTGGACAAAAAATCGCGGGAGCAGTTTGAGATCAGAACACACAAGCGGCTGCTGGATATCCTCGACCCGACCGCGAAAACGATTGATGAACTCAAAAAGCTCAATCTGCCTGCGGGCGTGGACATAAGGATCAAGCTATGAAGTCAACAACCGACACCTCAGGGAAGGGTGCAATGAAGACCGTGCCGGTGATCAACAGGCAGGGAGAAAAGGTGGGCGAGGTGCAGATTGCGGAGCAGCTGCTCGCAATACGAGTCAACCCGCAACTCATGCGTGACGTAATCGTGGGCTACCGCCGCAATCAGCGCCAGGGAACCGCCTCCACGCTCACCAAGGGCGAGGTGCGCGGCTCCGGCATCAAGCCGTGGAAGCAAAAGGGCACCGGCCGGGCGCGGGCGGGAATGCGCCGCTCTCCGCTCTGGCGCGGGGGGGGAGTCACCTTCGGTCCCAAGCCCCGTGATTTTGAGCGTCGCATCCCCCAGGGTATGCGCAGGAAGGCGCTCGCCGCCGCGTTCGCGGACAAGGTCCGGGGCGGGGAGGTTCGCGTGGTCGACAGGATCGAGGCGCCCGGGGGCAAGACGCGGGAGCTCGCCGGCTGGTTTAAAAAGATAGACGCCGCGCGGAAGCCCCTCGTCGTTCTCGGGGCTCGCAATGCCGAGGTGGAACGCGCCGCGCGCAATATACCCGGTGCCGGGGTGGTGCAGCGCGGAAGCCTGAGCGCGTGGCTGCTGATGGCGCACGGCGCCGTCGTGATTGCCCAGGAAGATTTTAAAACGATGCAGGAGCAACTGTCATGAGGGACAGGTACAGCGTGATCAAGAGGCCGCTCATCACCGAGAAGGCCACCGGGAAGATGGAGACAGACGGGAAGTACAGCTTCGAGGTCGACTCAAAGGCCAATAAGATTGAGATCAAGCGTGCGGTCGAGGCGGCGTTCAAGGTTTCGGTGACGAAGGTGAATGTCGTGAGCATGCGCGGGAAGCTCAAGCGCGTTCGCTGGCAGCCGGGGCACACCCCCGACTGGAAGAAGGCCGTGGTGACCCTGAAGAAGGGCGACAAGATTGAGTACACAAAGTAAATACACGCTAACACTTACTGGTTTCCGGATAAAAGAATAAGAACACTAGGGCAGCGGGGAGTGAGACATGGGTATTAAGAGATACAAGCCTGTGACGCCGAGCCGGCGATGGACCACGGGATATGACTTCAGCGAGATCACCAAGAGCACGCCGGAGCGAAGGCTCACGCTCCCGGTGAGAAAGGCGGCGGGGCGCAATTTCATGGGGCGGATAATGGTCCGCCATCGCGGAGGGGGGCACCGGCGCCGCTATCGGATTATCGACTTCAGGCGCGACAAGCTCAATATCCCTGCCCGCGTCGCCGCGATCGAGTATGATCCGAACAGGTCGGCGCGGATCGCGCTGTTGCACTACGTGGACGGCGAAAAGCGCTATATCCTCGCCCCAATCGGGCTGAACGTCAACGACACCGTGATGGCCGGAGATAAGGTCGAGAACAGGGTGGGGAATTGCATGCTGTTGCGCGAGATACCGCTCGGGAC
>JAPLCY010000382.1 GCA_026391995.1 Candidatus Auribacterota bacterium | reverse complement strand
CTGCCCAGGAGTCCCTGAACATCAGCCGGGGTATAGAGCAGCGGCGGAAGCAGAACCGCGACATGGTCCAGCTGCGCTACGAGGCGGGAAGGGAGCATAGGGGGTCGCTCCTCCTCGCGCAGGCGGATTTCGCGCAGGCGGAATACGAGGTCGATCAGGCCGTGCGCGCCATCGTGCTGGGCCAGAGGCGGTTGAGCAAGGAGCTGGGGCGCACGCACATGCTGCCGGTGACCGCCAAGGGGGATTTTGAGGTCACGTCACGTTCACCCCAGAGGCCGGCCTTTGAACAAATGGCCGAAAGCAACCCATTCCTCCAGAAGCTCCTGGCCCAGACGGACGCCGCGCGCTACGGTTTGAAATCAGCCAAGGCAGATTTTTTCCCGCAGGTGTTCGGGGATATCGGGGGAGGCAAGGCGGGTGATGAATGGCCGCCGAACAAGAATGAGTGGTCCCTCGGGTTGAGCGTTACCTATCCGCTCTTCGAGGGGCGGCGCCGCGTGGGAGAGGTGAGCAAGACCCGGTCGGTGCTCAACCAGGCGGAGGCTGACGCGAAGAGCGGGCGAGACAGCGTCATACTGACCCTGGAGGGGACCTGGACGAGGCTTCAGGATGCGCTCGCGCTGGTCGGGGTGCAGCAGAAATACCTGGTCGCGGGCGAGGAGCGCGCGAAGATCGGCCGGGCCCAGTACTCCATAGGACTCGTTGTCTTCGACGACTGGACGATCATCGAGGACGCGCTCGTGAGGGCGAAGAAATCATTTCTCGACGCCGAGGCGGCTTCCCTGATAGCCGAGGCGGACTGGATCCAGGCGCAGGGAGGGACGCTGGAGAGCGAGTCGTTTCCGCAAGGGCAATAACCGCTCTTCCGCGCGGGCATGCGGCGATGAGCGCGGCGTTTGAAATTCACCGCACCCCTTAGTCTTTGAAACCGTTCGAATCAGATGGAGATCATTATTATGAAACTGCTGTCAAAGAGATCTATTGTGGCGCTGGCAATTATCATCATTATCGCCACCGTGGCGGTGGCAAGGTTCGTGCGCAGGGAAAACGCGGATGAGCTTGTGACCGAGGTACAGCCTGCCCGCGGCGCTATCCGCGCGGTCATCTCCACCACGGGTGACGTCGCTCCCCAGAACCGCCTTGAGCTCAAACCGCCGATAGGCGGAAGGGTCGATGAGATACTCGTGCGTGAGGGCGATAAGGTCAAGGTGGGCCAGACGCTTGCGTGGTTGAGCTCCACCGACCGGGCGGCGCTCCTCGACGCGGCCCGTTCGCAGGGGCCTGAGGCGGTGAAATACTGGAGCGATGTATACAAGCCGACCCCGTTGATCTCCCCGATTGACGGAGATGTGATCGTGCGCGCGGTGGAGCCGGGGCAGACGGTCACCGCGACGACGCCGGTGCTCGTCCTCTCTGATCGCCTGATTGTCAACGCGCAGGTCGATGAGACGGATGTGGGCAGGGTGAAGGTCGGGCAGCAGGCCGTGGTAAGCCTGGATGCGTATCCCGACGTGAAGGTCCCTGCCAGGGTGGATCACATATCTTACGAGTCCAAGGTTGTGAATAACGTCACGATCTACGAGGTGGACATTCTTCCGAAGGAGGTTCCCGACGTATTCCGCTCGGGGATGAGCGCGTTGGTGGAAATCGTGGAAACGAGCAAGGACAATGTCCTCTGCGTGCCGCTGGAGGCCGTGAGGAGGACGAAGAGCGGCGGGGTCGTGCTGCTCAGCCGTGGGAACGGGAAGAGGCCGGTCGACCACAAGGTCGTGCTGGGGGTCTCCGACGACAAGAATGTGGAGATCGTTTCGGGGCTCACCGCCGACGACAGGGTGGTGATCAGTAGCGTGAAGAAGAAGGTATCGAAGGGCGCGAGTGCGGGCAGGAATCCCCTCATGCCGGCACGGCATTAGAACGGTATCGGGAGCTCGTTGCATGATCGAGTTAAAGAATATTTCCAAGACGTACCGGATGGGGAAGACAGAGGTACATGCCCTCCGGGATGTCTCGTTGAAGATCGAGGAGGGCGACTACGTTGCGATCATGGGTCCCTCCGGCTCGGGAAAGTCGACCCTTCTTCATGTCATCGGCTGCCTGGACCGCCCCGACGCCGGTTCATACCGGCTGGGCGCCCGCGAGCTCACCGCGCTTACGGATGACCAGCTCGCGGTGCTCAGAAACAGGCTCATGGGATTTGTATTCCAGCAGTTTCATCTTCTCCCCTACGCCAACGCAATCGAGAATGTCGAACTTCCCCTGATCTATGCCGGTCAGCGGCATCTGAAGGACAGGGCTCGCGAGAGGCTAAAGGAGGTCGGGCTTGCCGAGCGGTCGTCGCATCGTCCCACGGAGATGTCCGGGGGAGAACAGCAGCGGGTGGCCATCGCCCGATCCCTGGTGAACGAGCCGCCCATCATCCTCGCCGACGAGCCGACGGGGAATCTGGACAGCGTTAGCGAGAAGGAGGTAATCGCCATACTCGAAGGCCTCAACAGGAAGGGGAAAACGGTTGTCATCGTGACGCACGAGCCAGAGATCGCCAGACGCGCCATGAGGACGATCTCCATGCGGGACGGACGGATCATCTCCGATGAGCGCAGGGGGCCATGCGAGGGAGCGGCGAGAGCGGAGGAAGTGGCCGGGGCGGGAGCGCAGTTTCAAGGCCTGATGGCCGACGCGCACGCGGGGGTGGGAAGGGCGGAGTTCGGGGACCACATACGCCAGGCGCTCCGAGCGATAGGCTCGCACAAGATGCGTTCCTCCCTTTCCATGCTCGGCATCCTCATCGGCGTTGGCGCGGTGATCGCGATGCTCGCACTGGGGCGCGGGGCGAAGGAGTCGATCTCCCAGATGCTCGCCTCGATGGGATCCAACCTCCTGGTGGTGAGGTCGGGATCGCACCAGCTCCATGGCGTGGCGCTGGAGGCGGGGTCGGTGACGCGCTTCACCCTGCAGGATGTGGAGGCGATCGCCAAATTGCCCGAGGTGAAGAGGGTGGCGCCGTCGGTCACGGGGCGGGCGCAGGTGGTGTACGGGAACAAGAACTGGAACACCAGGATCGAGGGGACGGGGGTGGATTACAA
>JAPLCY010000326.1 GCA_026391995.1 Candidatus Auribacterota bacterium | reverse complement strand
GTCGATATCCGCCACGAGCAGCTTTTCGTTGAGCGCCTCCTCGTCGAACTGGCCCTTCGAGTAGAGGTAGCTCATCGGCCACTTGTAGAGCGGCCACGGGGCCCGCCGCTTGGTCTCCATCAGCTGGGCGAGCGTCCGCGTGGGGACATGCGTGTTTCCCGCGAAACGGATGCGCCGGATCGCCTGGCGGGAGCCTTCGCTAATCTTGATCAGGGCCACCGCCTGGGGCTCGTTCTTGGGGTTCACAATCTCATACGCCACGCGCGCCACCGGGAACCCCTCCTGCGCGTAGAGCTTGGCGAGCGCGTCGATATCCGCCACGAGCAGCTTTTCGTTGAGCGCCTCGCCGACCTTTGATTTCATCTCGCGCTTCAGGCGGTCGGCGGGCAGCTGCTCGTTCCCCCTGAAGACGATCTCCTTGAGTTCCGGCTTCTCCTTGACCACGAACGCCACCTTGACGCCCGCCTCGGCCTTCTCCACGTCGACGCTGATGTTGGTGAAGTAGCCGAGCTCGTAGAGACGCTTCACGTCCTCCTTGACCATCTCCTCGCTGAAAAGCCCTTTCTCCCGGGTTTCAAGCTTGTTGAAGATCATCACATCGCTTACGGTCCGGTTGCCGATGACGTTGACGGAGGCGATCTGCTCTCCCTCTACCTGGAGGGCACTGGCCGTGCCGGCAAAGAAGGACAACGCCGCCGCACCGGAGAGGAGGGCGATAAGAATAATATTACGGTATACGGTCGTACGCTGCATGCCTGTATCTGGCTCCCCTGGCTGCTCTCTTCGCCTTAGGCTGAAACTTCGCCCTTTAACCTTCCCCTGTTGCGTCGTCGCGGCCCGAGAAGTTATCGAAGTGCGTGCACTCCTCGATGAAGGTGAGCTTCACCGACCCCACCGGGCCATTCCGCTGCTTGGCGATGATCACCTCCGCCTTCCCCTTCGCGTCCTCGTTGTCCGGCTCGTAGTACTCCTCACGGAAGAGGAGGAGGACGACATCGGCGTCCTGCTCTATCGCCCCCGACTCGCGCAGGTCCGAGAGGCGCGGGCGGTGGTCCGGCCGGGCCTCGGCCTCGCGGTTGAGCTGGCTCAATACCACGACCGGGACATTCAGCTCGCGGGCGAGGGCCTTCAGGGACCGCGAGATCTCTGATATCTCCTGCTGACGGTTCTCCGCCTTGCGGCTCGTCGAGCGCATGAGCTGGAGGTAGTCCACCACAATGAGGCGTATTCCCTCCCGCGCCGCCAGGCGCCGGGCCTTTGCCCGGATCTCGAGCACCGAGATCGACGCGCTGTCGTCGATGAATATCGGCGCGGTGGCCAGCTTGCCGGCCGCGTTGACAAGCCGCGGGAAGTCGTGCTTCTCGGAGATGAAACCGGTGCGCACATTGTGCGCGCTCACCCGCGCGTGGGAACAGAGCAGCCTTAAAACGAGCTGTTCCTTGGCCATCTCAAGGCTGAAGATCGCCGAGGGTATCTTCTCCGCGATCGCCGCGTGCTCGACTATATTAAGGGCGAGACTGGTCTTCCCCATCGAAGGGCGCCCGGCGACGATAATGAGGTCCGACGGCTGGAGCCCGGCCATGATCGTATCCAGATCGGTATAGCCGGTGGGGACGCCGGTGACATACTCCTTCTTCTGGTAAAGGCTCTCGACGGTCTCGATGCTGTCCTTGATCAGCTCCCCGACCTTGACGAACCCCTGCGAGCGCCTGCGCTGTGAGAGCTCGAAAATCTCGCGCTCGGCGTCGTCGAGCACCTCGTTGATATCCTCCACCCCCTCATAGCAGCGCCCGACGATCCTCGTCGCGGAGGTGATGAGCCTGCGGAGAAGCGATTTCTCCCGCACGATTTCGAGGTAGTGAACGATGTTGGCGGCGGAGGGAATCGAGTCGATGATCGTGCTGATGTAGGCCGCGCCGCCGACCGCCTCGATCTCTTTCCGCTTCTTGAGGTGCTCGGTCAGGGTGACAATGTCGACCGCCTGGTTGGCGTCGTAGAGGTCGATGATCGCCGAGAAGATCCTGGCGTTCGCCTCCTTGTAAAAATACTCGGCGGCGATGTGTTCGATGGCTTGGGCAATGGCATCCTTGTCCAGGAGCATGGCCCCCAGGACGCACATCTCCGCGTCGAGGTTCTGCGGCGGCAATCTATCGAGGACTGTTTCCTGGGCAGACATGCGGGTGCCACCTCATGACATTTGATCATCAAATGACGGAACCATGCGGTCGATTCCCGCCATTGGGGCTTATTCCGCCAGTTGTGGTTTTTTACTGTGTGAAGCCTACTTCGCCACCACCCACACCTTGACGCTCGCGCTGACATCCGCGTGGAGCTTCACCTCGACGTGATACACGCCGAGCTTCTTGATCGGCTCCTCAAGGGTGATCTGCCGCTTGTCGATGGTGAACCCCGTCTGCGCGAGGGAGTCGGCGATATCCTGCGAGGTGACGGAACCGAAGAGCATCTCGTCCTCGCCCGCGCGGGAGATAATCGTGCAGGAGGCATGGCTCAGCCTTTCCCCCTCCTCCCGGAGCTTATCGACCGCCCGCTTCGCCTCGGCATCCCTGCGCTTATTCTCGAGCTCGAGCATCTTGATATGTTTCGGCGTCGCGGGGGCGGCAAGGTTGTTGGGGAAAAGATAATTCCGCGCGTAACCCGGACTCACCTTCTTTATATCCCCCTGCTTCCCCAGGCCGTCGACATCTCGCATCAGAATGATTTCAGTTTCCATATATGTTCCTTATCGGGGGCATTCGCTATTCCGACACAAACGGTATCAGCGCGATGGTGCGCGCCCGCTTGATCGCCATGGCCAGGCGCTTCTGGTGCCGCGCGCACGCCCCGGTGAGGCGGCTGGGGAGGATCTTCCCCTTCTCGGTCACCATCTTGCGGAGGAGGTTCACATCCTTGTAGTCAATATGCTCCACCTTGTCCATGCAGAACTTGCACTTCTTCTTCCTGATAAAACCCTTTTTCATCCGTCACCGCCTCCAATCGCAGGTAGGTGCTTACGTCGCTGTCGCTTGACCTTGTCGCCACACAGACCATGCGTGATCCTGCCGCGCCTACCTACCGGCAGGCAGTGATTCGCGCAGATCTTCACAGATCCAAAAGCTCTAATTCAAAATCAGCGGCCATCCGCGTATACCCGCGGCTACCCCTCCATAACTATCTGACCTATCACCCTCAGAACGGTACGTCCCCGTCTCCGCTCTCCTCTCCCCCGGGAACGCTGTCGATGCCCGCATCCGCCGGCTCTTGCGCGACTGGGGGCTCGTCCGCCGCCTCGGCGCCGCCGGGCCGCGGGGCTCCCGCCTTGCCCCGGCCGAGGAATTGGATGCGCATCGCCCGGACGCGCAATTTGCTCCGTTTTTCGCCCTCGCCCGTCTCCCACGAATCAAGCTGAAGCCGCCCCTCGACAAAGACGGGAGACCCCTTGGTGAGGTACTCCGCCGCAGTCTCCGCCTGGCGTCCCCAGGTGACGATATCGACATAACAGACTTCGTCCTTGCGTTCGCCCGCCTTGTTTACATACGTGCTGTTGATCGCAAGGCTCAGATCGGCAACCGCCGCCCCCCCCGGCGTGTAACGAAGCGCGGGGGCCTTCGTGAGGTTGCCCATCAAAAACACCCTGTTCAAACTGGCCATCTGGTACCTCCCCTTCTGAAGCCGCGTCCGCACCGGGCCGGCGCGCGGCCTATTTCGACACCGTGATCAGATCCCGCAACACGTCCGTGTTCATCCTAAGCCGCTCCTTGAATGAGACAAGCGCCGAGGGGAGAAGCTGGAACTTCAGGCACACACAGTAGCCGTCGTCGTGCTTGGCAACCCTGTAGGCGAGCCGCCCCTTCGGGGGCATAGTATACGGGGCGACCTGCCCGCCGAGCTTGGTTATCTCTCCCGCGATCCCCTCCATCGCCTTCGCGGCCTGATCATCGGGGAGCTCTGGTTTCAGTATCAACATCACCTCGTATGATTTCAACGCCATCCCTCTCTTTCTCAATCGTTACCCTATCCTTGAAGTGGCTGTATCCTACCACAAAACAACGTCTGCCACAATCCCGCCCTGGACAGCGGCGACTACTCTATCACGCCTCCGGCTCGCGGGTGTTGTACCTGTTCATCGCCACGCCGAGTCCCGTCATGATGATCGCTTCGATCGCCTCGGCCGCGCGTTCCCGGGCCATACAGGCCTCGGCTCGCTCGGCCGCGGAAAAACCTCCCAGCACGTGCCCGACCCGGTCGTCGCCACCCTTTCCGACGCCGATCCGCAATCTCGGGAATGTGTCGCTGCCGAGGGCGGCGATGATTGAGTCGAGCCCCTTGTGGCCGCCCGAACTCCCCCCGGCGCGTATCCTGAGACGGCCGAGATCGAGATTGATATCGTCGCTCGCCACCAGGAGTTCATGCGGTTCGCAGCGGTACCAGCGGGCCAGCGAGGCCACGGCATTGCCGCTCAGGTTCATAAAGGTGCGCGGACGCGCGATGATAACCGCGGTATCGCCGATACGCACCTTTCCCACCCAGCACCGCAGCCGCCATTTCCGCTTGAGGGTAACGCCCCGCTTCTCGGCGAGAAGCTCGATGACCTCGGCGCCGATATTGTGCCGCGTGCCCCGGTACTCCTCCCCGGGGTTGCCCAGTCCAACAACGAGTTTCATGACTCAGGATACGGCAACTACTTCTCCTTCCCCTTCGCCTGCTCCTTGCCCCTGGCGGGTTCCTTCTCCCTGCCCCTGGCGGGTTCCTTCTCCTTGCCCTTGGCGGGTTCCTTTTCCTTGCCCTTGGCAGGTTCCTTTTCCTTGCCGGCTTCCTTGGCGCCCTCTTTCGCGCCTGCCTTGGCCTCCTCTCCCTCTTTCTCCTCGCCCTCGACGGGAACACCCTCGACAGCGACGGCCTCGCCCTCCGCCGGAACGGCTTCCTCGACCTTCTCTTCCTTCGGCATCGAGACGGTGAAGGCGATCAGGTTCGGATCGTTCAGTATCCTGACACCGGGAGGCGCAGCGATCTCGGCCAGCTTGAGGCTCTTTCCGATACCGAGGGCGGAGACATCAACCGTGATCCTGTCGGGAATGTCCGCGGGCAAGCACTCGATATCGAGTTCCCTTATAATGTGCTCGAGCACGCCGCCCTGGGTGACGCCAAGCGGAATACCGGTCTCGACAATACTCACCTTTGTAGTCAGTTTCTCGGTCAGAGAGATCGCGGCGAAGTCGACATGCAGGATTATGTCGCGCAAATTGTCGCGCTGCACATCTTTCACGATCACCGTGTTGCTGAGCGGCTTCTCGCCGCCCTCGACCTGGAGGTCGATGATCGCGTGCGCGCCGCCCTTGCCGTGCAGGACACGGTAGAGTTCTTTGCCGTCCACGGAGAGGGCGATGCTCTCCACCTTGCCGCCGTAGAGCACCGCGGGGATGATCCCCTTGCCCCTGGACCGTTTCGCTCTCCTCGTCCCGATCTCGCTGCGCCGCGCCGCCTTGAGTTTCAGTCGTTCCATTGCGCCCACTCCTTTGTTGCTTTGTTTATTTCCTCTTCCTGATCGGCTTCGCCGGTATCCCGACCACCACGGCCCCGTCGGGGACATCGCGCCCCCTCAAGACCACCGATCCGGCGCCGGTGACCGCGTGCTTCCCGACCTTCACGGGCGCGACCAGCGTCGTGCCGCTCCCGATGAACGCGCCGTCGCCGATCTCCGTGCGGTGCTTCGCCACGCCGTCATAGTTCGCCGTGATGGTCCCGGCCCCGATGTTGGCCTTCGATCCGATCACCGCGTCGCCAAGGTAGGTCAGGTGTTTGGCCTTCGTGCCGATGCCGATCACCGAGCTCTTCACCTCGACAAAATTGCCGATCTCCGCCCCGTCGCACAGCGTCGTGACGCCGCGCAGATGGCTGAACGGCCCGATGCGGCAGTCGGTTCCGATGCTGACCTCCCCCTCAATCACCGTGAACGGATAGATGATCGTGTC
>JAPLCY010000113.1 GCA_026391995.1 Candidatus Auribacterota bacterium | reverse complement strand
ATAACACCTCCGACGGGCTGGACCTGCTCTACCACACCCTGGGGGGCAGCGTGACCCTGACGCGCGTCCGCGCCGAGGCAAACGCCGGCAACCAGATCAAGGTCGCCGGGACGGCCACCATCACCAACTGCGTGCTTGTCGGGAACTGCGCCTTCTTCGACGGCCAGTCGTTCACGTTCAACGTCGATAACTGCCGTGCGATGGGGAACACCTTAGAGCTTTCTTATACCGGGGGCGACGATGTCGTCATCGCAAACTCGACCTTTTACGGCCAGGGCGATGGCCTGGTGGGCGCGGGCGCGTCCGATGGCTGCGAATGTACCGGCGCGGAAAGACTCACAGGGGTGAATAACCTGTTCCTGGGAAGTGATGAATTCCTCTCCCCCGGAGACATAAGTTTTCTCTTCTACCAGGAGGAGTGCCCCGGACTCATTTTTAAAGGAAACTACAGTCTCGCCTACAATGTAAAAAACCGCGATGCGCCGTATGTGGATCCCCCTTACCCGAGCGCACACAACCTTTTTCAGAATCCCGGTCTCGCCGGCCCATTCTCCGGCGCAACCTATGGAATGACACTGACCCCGGGCAGCCCCGCCATCGACGCGGGGACCTCAACCGGCGCGCCGGCGGACGACATCAATGGCCAGCCGCGCGACTCCTTGCCCGACATGGGGGCGTACGAGTACAGTGACGCGGCTGCCACCGCGACGCCAACCCCCTCGCCTGCGCTTGATCTGGAAGTGAGCCCTCTCACGGCGGGGCGGGGTTTCACGATTGATTTGAGCCTTTATAAAGAGATCCGCGGGCCATCCGATTTCTATCTCGTCGCGGAGACGCCGTTCGGCATGTATACAATCGACCTTGTGGGGAAGATCACGGCTGGCGTCAGGGCGCTTTACAAAAATGTTCCGCGGGCAGCCGCGCCGCAGAAGAAGAGGATCAGCGTGCGCGCCGCCGTCCCCTCTTCTCTCGCCGGGGAGGATGTGCGATTTTATACCGGGGCGGTAAAAACCGGGAGGGTGCCGGGAGTGCCGCTGGCGGAAATTTCCATGCGCAGTCCCCACATGCTCGCGTTTGACAGGGAGGCTGCAACGGTTCGCCATCGAGGGAGATAAAAGATTATTAAGGGGCTATTGCCCAAATCCCGATCAGCTTGTCATTGCGATCCATCCCGGAGGGTGGGAGAAGTAATCTCGCTTTTTATACCATTTAGAGTGAGATTGCCGCGTCGTCCCGCTACACGGGGCTCACCCGCAATGACGAGTTTTTAGTTTCTGCTCTTTGGGCAACAGCCTGTTTATTCTTGACAATGTGATTACTGGGTTTTACTCTAAGCGCACAGCAGGAGGTATATAATGCGAATTAACTATCTGTGCGTTTTTGTAGTAGGATCGGCGATTGTGAACGCGACATCTTCTCTGCCCTGTTCCGCAGAAGACATCAAGGCCGCCCCAACACCGCCATCTGCAGCAGAAAGACTTGGCCATGATGAAATGATGGCTCTCCAGAAGGAGATGCTGATGCTCGCGAAGAGCGGCGATGAGGCGTCTTTCTCGGAGCTCGGAAAGTATGCCACCGACACCAACCCCCAGATCCGAAGAATAGCCGCGATAGCGCTCGGCCGTTCAAAAAACAAAGAGGCGTTCGATCTTCTGCTCACGCTCATCCATGACGAGAACGTCAGCGTCCGCAGTTCGGCGGCGCTGGCAATAGGATCCCAGCGGGATGAGAAAGCATACGATGTACTGATAGGAGTTCTTGACAGGGATGGGTCGAGCGAGGTCAAGGAGAAGGCAATCCGCGGATTGGGGCGGATCGGTACAGAGAAGAGCACGAACAAGGTGCTCGGTTTCCAGAAGAGCGAGCAGGTCGATATCCGAAGGAGCGCAGCGGCATCTCTGGGTAGAGTGGAAGATAAGAAGGTTATAGAGCCACTCATCGAAGCCATGCTCGATCCCGCAGATGAAGTGAGAAAAGCTGCCTCGAGAAGCCTGAAGGGATTGACAGGACAGGATGAGCTTTACAACAAGACTCAGAACATGCCCAGGGATGAGGCGCACAAGGCCTGGCAGGAATGGTGGGCTAAAAGCAAGGAAACATTCACCATAGCAAAGAGAGAGGCCACCCGCCGCGGTCCAGCCCTGTCGGCTAAAGACTGGATAGAGAAGTACGATGTGGATAAAGACGGGAGCCTCAACGAGAAAGAGCTACAGGCTGCCCTTGATGACATGATGAAGGGGAGGACCAGGGAAGACATCAAGAAGGGCACACCATTGAAAGCGGACGTCTCCTTTAAAAAGACAGACGGAACGGAAGCGAAGTTTGCCGATTTGCTGAAGGGGACGACACTCATCTACTATTTTTACGGCAAATGCCCCCACTGTGTCAAAGCGGAAGGTTTTATTGCAAAACTATACGAGGACAATAAGGACAAGGGGATTACATTCCTTGGCGTTTCAGCAAGCCGCGATACTCTCGAAGGGCTTAATAGCTATCTAACCAAAACCAAATTCGGATTTCCTGTTGTGCTGGACGAGAAGAAAGAGTTCGCAAGCAAGAACCGCATCGGCGGTACTCCCACAGTTTTTATC
>JAPLCY010000075.1 GCA_026391995.1 Candidatus Auribacterota bacterium | reverse complement strand
ACGTGAAGATAGAGTTTTCGAAAAGCGCGGTCGCCGCTATCACGAAGCGGGCGGTGGAGGCGTCGTGAGCCGCGTCACGATCGAGATGGTGCGCCGCAACACGACGGTGAACAGCTACCTCGCGAAGACCGATCGCTGCATGGTGTCGATGGGCTACACCGAGCACGGGGCGCGGCACGCGCGGATGGTGTCGATTTCGACAAGCACGACCGGGTGAATTACTCGGCTGAGCGCTCGGTGGTGCGGGTGAGCAAGAAGCGGGGGATCATACGCTACGAGCTCGCGATCGACACCCGCCTCTCGCAGGTGATGGAGTATTTCGAGATATTCATGTCGCGCATGATCATCGCCAGGAAGGCAGCGGTCTTTCTGGGCTGCACGCTCGAGCTGGTCATCAACGGAACCAAGTTGTTGTAGTGGTAAGTACCGAGCACGGTGTATGGAGTACTAAGAATTAAGAACTAAGTACTAAGTACTAAGTACGGTGTACCGAGTGCATTCTTTGTGTTGGGGTCTATAAGGGAGGTGTCATGAATCGCACCATTCGCTGGCGCACGCTGCTCATCTTCTTCATCCTCGTGATCTGCTTTTACTACATCTACCCGACCGCGCGATGGGCGGGGCTTTCCCCCGAGGCGCGCAGGTCTCTCGTCCAGGAGTGGGAGCGGCGCGACGCCCAGGAGGGCGACCTCGGGTTCGGGGGGCGTCTCCTCTACTCCCTCGAGAAGTGGGCCAAGGGAGACCCCCGCCGGGTCTTGAACCTGGGGCTCGATCTCAAGGGCGGCATGCATGTCGTCCTCCGCGTCGAGACCGAGACAATGAGCGACGAGGCGAAGAAGGACGCGGTCCAGCGCGCGGTGGAGATCATCAGGAACCGCGTGGACGAGTTTGGTGTCTCCGAGCCGTCGATCTTTCCCGAGGGGCGCGACCGGATCGTGGTGCAGCTCCCCGGAATCGACGACCCGCAGCGGGCGCTGTCGTTGATCGGGCGGACCGCCCTGCTCGAGTTCAAGCTTGTGGCGGAAGACAAGATGACCGACGCCCTGCTCAACCGCATCAACGCGAAGAAGCCGATCCTCGCCAACGTCGAGGAGGAGACCGGCCGGACCGAAGAGTCGGTGCCGTACCACTACTGGCAGGTGCCCGAGAAAAAGCTCAAGCTCGTCGAGGCGATCCTGGGCTCCCCCGAGGTGACGCCGCTGATCCCCAACGGCTATCAGTTCCTGTTCGGCCGGACCCTGCCGGATTCGCGCACCAAGGAACAGATGAAGGGCCTCTACCTCTTGAAGAAGGAGGCGGTTATCGGCGGAATCTTGTTGAAGAACGCGCAGATCGGCCGCGGCTCGATGTTCCAGTCGATTGTGAGCCTGGACTTCGACCGCGAGGGGATGCGAAAGCTCAGGATCATCTCCGGAGAGGCCGAGCGGCGCTACAAGAACCCCAAGGACCCTGCGGTAAGCAGGCTCGCCATCGTGCTTGACGAGGTCGTGTACAGCGCGCCCCTGATGAAGGTCAAGCTCGACTCAAGCCCGGTCATCGAGGGCCGGTTCACCCTCGAGGAGGCGAACGAACTCTCCATCGTGCTGCGCGCGGGAGCCCTGCCGGCCCCGGTGAAGGTCGCCGAGAACAGGATCGTGGGGCCGAGCCTGGGGCGCGACTCGATCATCGCCGGCGTCAAGTCCGCGGTGCTGGGTCTTGTCCTCGTCGTGCTTTTCATGGCGGTGTACTACTGCCAGAGCGGCATCATCGCCGACTACGCCCTTCTCCTGAACCTCCTCATCATGCTCGCGGCGCTGTCGCTCTTTCGCGCCACGCTCACCCTTCCCGGCATCGCCGGTATCATCCTCACCCTCGGCATGGCGGTGGACGCAAACGTGCTCATCTCGGAGCGCATACGCGAGGAGCTCTCCCTGGGGAGGAAGCTCAGGGCCGCGATCGCGAACGGCTACGACAAGGCGTTCCTCACCATCGTTGACTCGAACCTCACCACGCTCATCACCGCCCTCATCCTCTACTGGATCGGCACCGGCCCGGTGCGCGGCTTCGCCGTCACCCTGAGCATCGGTATCATCACGAGCATGTTCACCGCCCTTGTGGTCACGCGGGTGATCTTCGACCGGCTCTGCCTTCGCGAATCATTCACCAGATTGCGAATGCACCAGTTTTTTAAGATGACCAACATTGATTTCATCGGCAAGATGTGGTACGCGATAAGCATTTCAACGGTGGTCATCGCCGTCGGTTTTGTCAGCTTCTTCGGTAGGGGGGTGAAGAACAACTTTGGCGTCGATTTCACCGGCGGGGCGCTCCAGCAGTTCAGCTTTGCCACACCGGTCAATATTGGACAGGTCCGGGCGGCGCTCAAGGGGGCGGGTATCCAGGAGTCGATGCTCCAGCACGTGGAGGGGGGGAGGGAGCTGATCATAAAGAGCGCCGATGATCGCAGCCGTGACATGCTCAATCTCTTCAAGCAGCGTTTCCCCGACAATCCCGCGATGCTTGTGCGTTCCGAAATCGTGGGGCCGGTGGTCGGGAAGGCATTGCGGCAGCAGGCGTTCTGGGCGCTGATCCTCTCCTTCGTGGCGATCATCATCTATGTCGGCGCCCGTTTCAGGCGCCCCCAGTATGGCATCGCGGGCGTGGTGGCGCTCATCCACGATGTCCTGGTGACCGTCGGGCTCTGCGCCCTGACCGGCCGGCAGATAGATCTCCAGATCGTCGCCGCCCTCCTCACCATCGTCGGATTTTCGATCAACGACACGATCGTGATCTTCGACCGCATCCGGGAGGACTTAAGGACGATGAAGAAGGAGAGCTTCAAGGATATCATCAACCTGAGCATCAACCAGACCCTCTCCCGGACGATCATCACCTCGCTCACCGCGCTCGTGGCGGTCACCTGCATCTTCCTCTTCGGGGGGAGCGTGGTGCACGACTTCGCCTTCGCCCTCCTCGTCGGCATGGTCGCGGGCGTCTACTCGACGGTGTACATCGCCGCGCCGCTCCTGATCCTCTGGTCGGGAACGCGAGGCCAGGCCCAGGCGGGGCGGTAGCGTCGCCATCTGATGCGCGAGAGCCGGATGATACTGGTCATCAGTCTCGGAGGGCTCGGGGATTTTATCACCCGATGGCCCCTCTGGGAATCGGCGCGCGCGACCTTCCCCGCCGCCCGGATCGTCTATCTTGGGTATCCCCACCACGCGTCGCTTCTGATCGCCGCGGGGCTTTGTGACGAGGCGCTGGATTACAATGAGGCGCGGTGGGCCCGCCCGGGGTCCGTCCATGACGGGTATGATCTCGTCATTTCTCTTCTCGGTGCGCGGGGGCGGGAGTGGCTGTCGCCGTGGCCTGCACTGTGGTCAACGGCCCTGCGGTGGCTGCGCCAATTTCGGTTAGCGCCGTGCCTCCGGCGAACTGCAAGGCGGCATAGGAAATAACCGCGCCAACAAC
>JAPLCY010000354.1 GCA_026391995.1 Candidatus Auribacterota bacterium | reverse complement strand
CCTTGACCGTGACATCCACTGATATGCTGAGGACGCCCGTTGACGGCTGCACGGAGTTCACGAGCCTGATGTTGAACGGTACAAAGAAGATGGGTGTGGCCGTGGGCGTAGATGTCGGCGGTTCCGGCGTATTCGTCGGTGTTGATGTCGGCGTCACCGTGGGCGTGTTCGTCGGCGCGGCGGTGACGGAGAAGGAATCGAAGATGCTGCCGTCGGTGTGGACCGCATGGAAATCGAGCTGTGTCGGAGAGATATCCACCGCGCAGAAATGGTACGTTATCTCGGAGTAGATCTTGTATGGGTTCGGGGTCACATCTCCTGGATCGTCAAGAGGCGCGCCCCCTCCGCCGGTGACAATATAGGTGATACCGTCCTTATAACTCCGCTCGTACCTATGGTCGTGCCCGCTGAATACCATGTCCACGCCGGCGGCCTCGAAGAGGGGGACGAGGTATGTCTGGACCGCTGCGGTGCCGCCGTGGCTACCCGAAGAGTATGCCGGCTTGTGGAGAAAGACAAAGACCCAGGTGCGCGAGGTGGCTCCCAGATCGCCCTGCAGCCAGGCGTATTGGGCGGAAACGTCCGAGTAATCATTCTCCGTGTCGACGATCGCAAAGTGGGCATCGCCGACATCGAACGACCACCACCTGTTGGTCGCGGGATAGTAGAAAAAATCGGTCACCCAGTGGGCGAGTCCCTCGTGATTGCCGGGCGCGACGGCGAAGGGCACCCCGTAGAAGAGATCCTTCGCGGGGGTGAAGAACTGTGTTTCCCATTCGCTGTAGGTGGTTCCGGTGTCCACCACGTCGCCCACGTGGAGGACAACCAGGGGATCGGCGACGAGGATCGCGTTCGTCACCGCTTCATGAATCGCCGGCTGGGAGCGGTTGTCGCCGTAGGCGGCAAACCGGAATGTCGTCCCGGGCGCCACGGCGGTGGTGAATGTGTGGTCGGCGCTCGAGCTCCCGCTTGTCGTCACCATGTAATGGTAGGTGCCGGCCGGATCAAGGTCGCTGAGCGCGATCTCGTGGAGATAGGTATTGCTTTCGGGAAGATAGGTTGAATATTCCCCGGAGATGGAGGAGCCGTAGGCGTTGGTGGGGCCGTAGTCCACGCGGCTGTCGGAGCCCGCGTCGGTTTCCCAGCGGATACGCATGCCTGTCTGGGCGATGTTCTGAAGATACGGCCCCTTGATTATCGCTGCGGTCGCGGGACCTGTGAGCAGCAACAGACATACCAGTGATAATTTAAAAATCGGATTCATTCACTCCTCAGCATTTCAGCACCAGTATACCACATTCAGCCAATATGTCAAGCAATATCTCAGCAATATTGTATGGGGTCATTCACTTACGGTGGGTATTTTTACCCCCCACCCCAACCCTCCCCCTCAAGGGGGGAGGGGGATAAATGGTTTCCCCACACAGAACGAAAGAGAACCCACATAGGTAATGTAGCCTTCCGTGGGGTAGTGGGTCACCCATCAAAGGCGTGCACAAACGCAGGTGTAGAAGATGTAAAAAAGGTATATAGTATGTGGTCCCTCAGGAGAATCCTGTGTCTATACGCGCTGCATATCCGGTTAGCTTGATGCTTGTGTGCCTGGTGCCGGTCTGTCAGATCTCAACCGGCAGTTCCCCTGCCGCGCAAAAGGAAAAGATCAGGTGGTTCGGCGCCTCAAAGGCGGATTTTTCCTGCATGCGCGACTTCGCCGGCACACCACTCATGATGAAGGCTCGGTTTGTACGGGAAACCGGGGATGGGGGACAGGTGAAGAAATCGGATCGCAAGCCATCCCGCGTCACCTTCCTGGTGTCGACAGGGAATGGTGAAGCAACCTGCGAAATAGACAGGGCATCCAGGGACGCGAAGGCGTTGGGGGAGATGAAAATCGGGACGCCGCTCGTCCTCAGCGGCACTGTTCATGCGCGGCGGGATGTGTTTGTGGTGAAGGGCGTGGTCCGGGGCTGGGGGAAGGACGCGCTGGCGGGGAGGAGGAACTGATGCGATCGCGGCCGCTCTACCCGATCTTTCTCAACCTCAATGGGAGGGACTGCCTTGTTGTCGGGGGGGGAAGTGTCGCGGAGCGGAAGGTTCTGGGGCTGCTCGCCTCGGGCGCGCGAGTCAGTGTAATTGCCCCGGAGGCATGCCCGCGCCTGAAACGCCTTGGCCGCGCGCGCAGGATAAGGCTCGTGCGGCGGCGATATGCGGTGTCAGATCTGCGAGGACAAGGTCTTGTCATTGCCGCCACCGATGATCCGGCAACCAATGCCCGCGTCACCCGCGACGCGCGCGCAAAGGGAATACTCGTGAATGTCGCCGACGCGCCCGCGCTCTGCGACTTTTACCTTCCCGCCACCCTTCGGCGGGGAGACCTGCAGATCGCCGTTTCGACCAAAGGCAGGAGCCCGGCGCTGGCAAAGCGAATACGCATGGAGCTCGAGGGCCGCTACGGTCCCGAGTATGCCGCGCTCCTGAATCAGGCCGCTCGACTCAGGCCGCCGGCGATCACCCGCCTTCCCGCCGGGCGGCGTGCCGGTGCGTTCATGGCCATCACGGGCCCGAGGGTCATCCGCCTCCTCCGCGCCGGGAGGAAGATCGAGGCGCGGCGCCTGATGGCGGAAATCGTCCGGCGCGCGGCGGAGCGCCCGGGGAAACGCTCATGAAACGATGCGGGACGGTCTATCTTGTCGGTGCGGGGCCGGGCGATCCCGGGCTCATCACCGAGAAGGGGAAAGAAATGCTCGGGGCGGCCGATACCGTTTTCTATGACCACCTCGTCAGCCCCGCCCTCCTCGCGTGCGCGAGGCCGGGCGCCAAGTGCGTGTCCGTGGGGAAGATCGGGGGCGGGAGGCGCACCGCGCAGGAGGCGATCAACAGGATGCTTGTCGCAGAGGCGCGTCGGGGCAGGCGCGTCGTCCGGTTGAAGGGCGGCGACCCGATCCTCTTCGCCCGCGGCGCGGAGGAGGCGCTCTATTGCGCAACACGCCATATCCACTGCGAGATCGTCCCGGGCGTTTCGGCGGCGATCGCTGTTCCCACGGTCGCGGGAGTTCCCCTTACATTGCGGGGGATGAGTTCATCGGTCACCATCCTCACCGGGCACGAGGCCGATCTTGGCGCGGAGGGCGGTGTTGATTGGAAACAGCTCCTCAGGGCGGATTCCACTTTCATTGTACTCATGGGGGTGAAACGGCTCGAAGAGATCGCGCGGCGGTTCCTCGCCGCCGGCAAGCCCCCCGCGACACGCGCGATACTTATCGAACAGGGCACCACCCCGTTTCAGCGGGTGGTACGCGGCCCGCTCGGGCGCATCGCGCAAATCGCCCGGCGCGCGCGTGTCGCGGCTCCCGCGGTGCTGGTGGTGGGAAGGGTGGCCGGTGTGCGACGCATGCCCCTCTCCCGCGCCAGGATGCCCCTCCGCGGCATGCGCATCCTCGTCACGAGGCCGCGTGATCAGGCGCGTTCCCTTGTGCAGCTCCTTGACACATTGGGCGCGGTTCCCTATTCCGCCCCGTTGATCGAGATCCGCCCGCCCCGCAGTTGTGCGTCCCTTGACCGTGCGGTCAGCGGCCTCGGGCGCTACGACTGGATTATTTTCACAAGCGCGAATGGCGTCCGGGCGTTCATGGAGCGGCTCGGCCGCGCGGGGCGCGACTGCCGTGCGCTCGGGCGTATCAGGATATGCGCGATCGGCCCAGCGACCGCCGGCGCGCTCGCCAATTGTGGTGTCATGGCGGATTGCGTCCCGCGTGCCTTTACCTCGCGCGGGATTGTGCACGCGCTTCGAACCATGGGCGAGGTCGGCGGAAAGAGATTCCTTTTGCCGCGGAGCGACCTGGCGGGGAGGGAGCTGACCGATGCCCTGACCCGGCGCGGCGGCCGCTGCACGGATGTTGTGGCCTACCGCACGGTTACTTCGGCGAGGGGGATCCTCGATGCGGCAAGGATTATGCGGGAAGAGCGGATCGATTGCGCGGTTCTCACGAGCCCGTCTGCCGTCGACGCCTATGTGCGTTCTATCCGTCGAGTGCCGGCTGATCGCCGACCTTCCCTTGCGGCCATCGGTCCCGTGACCGCGGCGGCGGCAAGGAAGCGCGGGCTCAGGGTCGCGGTATCGGCCACGGTTCACACGGACGAGGGGCTGGCGCGGGCGATTGCGAATCGCGGGAAGAAAAAGGGCGCACGGTAAGAGATCGCGCGCCCCGGGAACATCTTTGTCTGAAGAGGCTGTTACTTGGTCGATACGTTCAGGTCGGGAGGATAGACCTCTTTAAGCTCTTCGGACGGCACCGGGCGGTGGCTCAGGTACACGGGGAGCGTCCACTCGGGAGTGCCGTCCACGTGCGGGCCGCCGCCGAACTGGGTGTGATATCCGTAATGCCGGCAGCCGCTGACGGCAGTGACAGCGACGATTATGACCGCGACAAGCAGGAACGCTCTCATGACGGTGTCCTCCAGGTTCTCACGTGACACATGCTGCAGATAACGGCACTACTATACGTCAGGGGCGAAAAGGAATCAATACAATTATAATTAAATGTCACGTGCCGATCCTCACATCGGTACGGGCGACCCCTGGCGCGCGGGCACTCGCACGACCCGCGACGAAGGGGCGGTTCAACCCCTGGTGATCCGGTACGCCCTGATCTTCCGGTCGAGCCGGTTCCGGGAGATGCCGAGGGTGCGGGCGGCGCGGCTCTTGTTCCAATCG
>JAPLCY010000013.1 GCA_026391995.1 Candidatus Auribacterota bacterium | reverse complement strand
GCAGCCGCCAGCGCGGCCAGTGTGGGGAGCGGATGGCGAAGGATATCCTCGGCCTCGCGGGATTCATCGAGGGGAAGCAGTACGTCACCCAGACACAGGCCGAGGGCGAGCTGCAGCGCCCCGATTTCACCTTCTCCCTGCCCCAGGGGCGCGTCCTCAACATGGACGTGAAGTTCCCGTTCGACAACTACCTCCAGTGCGTGAACGCCCGGACCGACGCCGAGCGCGAGCGGCACAAGGCGCAATTCATGAAGGATGTGCAGAACCGGATCAAGGAAGTGAAGGCCTACATCAATCCCGCTGCCGGCACGCTTGACTATGCCCTCATGTTCATCCCCAACGAGCAGGTGTACGCCTTCGTCCAGGAGGAGAAGCCGGATATCATCGACAGCGCGCTCAGGGAGAAGGTCATCCTCTGCTCGCCGTTCACCCTCTACGCGATCCTCGCGGTAATCCGCCAGGCGATGGACAATTTCAACCTGGAGCAGAAGACCGCCCAGATCCTCTCCCTCCTCGGAACCTTCGCCGCCCAGTGGGGGAGGTACGTCGAGGGGATGGATAAGCTCGGGAAGAAGATCGAGGAGGCGGGGAAGGAGTTCGATCTCCTCCTCTCCACGCGCCGCAACATGCTCGAGCGGCCGTTGAGAAAGATCGAAGAGCTCCGGCAGGAGAAGGGCATCCAGATCGCGGAGCTCCCGCCGCCCGGGGATGACGAGGCCCTCGCCCTCCCGGAGGGCGCGCCGGGCAGCGCGGGCGCGCAACAGTAGTTCGAGAATGAGCTTTGTCCACCTGCATAGCCATTTCTGGGGATCATACTCCGACTCCGTCCTCTCGATCACTGAGGGCCTCGATCGCGCCGCCGCCCTCGGGCAGCGGGCGATGGCGATCACCGACCACGGCGAGCTGGCCTTCGCGCCGCAGTTCCACGCCGCCTGCCGCGAGCGGGGGATGAACCCGCTCCCGGGCTGCGAGTGTTACTTCGTCCAGGACGCCCGCGACTCGATCGCCAGGGGCGACGAGTTCCGCAACCACCTCATCCTTATCGCGAAAAACTTCCGGGGCTATCGCAATCTTGTCCGGCTCACCAGCGACGCCTGGCTCGACAACTGCCTTAAGGGGGTGCGCGGACTCGTGGACTGGGAGCTCCTCGAGCGGTACCACGAGGGGCTCATCTGCATGAGCGGCTGCTACTACGGGTCGTTCCCGTTGAAGATCATCCGCGAGGGGCTCGCCTCGGGCGAGCGCGAGCTCGAGAGGTACCTGAGTCTCTTCGGGGACGATTTTTATCCCGAGATGTCGGAGCTGGGGTTCCCCGAACAGAAGATTTCAAACGCGGCGATCATCGAGCTCGCACCGCGCTTTGGTTTGAAGCCCGTGGTTACCAACGACGTGCACTACCCCCATCCGGAGGACTGGCTCGCGCACGACATCATCGCCAAGACGCGTTTTGGAAAGGTCACGGACTTCAGCGTGGTGACGAAGACGATCTGGCTGAAGAGCCTGGACGAGATGCGGGCGCTCGGCTTCGACGAGCGCTATCTTCACACGAGCGGCGAGGTCGCGGAAAAGTGCGACGTGCGTTTCCCCGCCGCCCCGGTTGCGCCGCCGGTTGTGTATTCATCCGCCGAGGAGGACCTGTCACTGCTCGAACGCCGGGCGATGGACGCGCTCCGTTCAACTGTCCTGCCCGCGGAGGTGAATCGCGTGGAAACCGGTCTGCGCAGCGAGCTCGATCGCATCGCCGCGCATGGATTGGCCGGGTACTGGCTTGCCGTCGCCGAGGCCGCCGAGCATTCGCGGCAGGCCGGCGGACGAGCAGCGCTCACCGGATCCGGCGCGGGGGGAGCGCTCGCGCGGCTTCTTGGCCTTGCCCCGCGATCAGCCCCTGGCCATGCGGAATTCGCCCTCGACCGGTTCATAAATCTGACGATTGAATGTCCGGATCCCGAAGCCTCCATCGGGTTCCTGACCGGAAGATTCGGAGAGGACAGGATCTGCCGTGTCGCGGAAACGGTCCCGATCCGCGGTGGCGACGCCCTCCGCTTCACGGCGGAAATCATCGGTGTTCCCGCCGAGGAGCGGGAACGGGGCCTGGCCGGGTGCGTCCCGGAGGGGAGGATTGCCGACAACCTTTCTTCCCGCAGGGCTCTCAGGGATCTCTGCGCGGCGCACCCCAACGTGCTGAAATACGCCGGGAAGATTGAAGGCATCCCCAGGACCGCCCGGGCGTCGGGAGAGTCGGTGGTGGTCACCGGCGGGCCGTTGCGCGAACTCCTCCCGCTCAAGAGGCAGGGGAAGGTAGTGTATACCCAGTATGATGCTACAAACTCCCGCCTTGCCGGGTTTCTCACCCTGAGCTTTACCAGGGAGAGTGCCTCGCCGCGTTGACACTCCATCTGCGTTCATCTATACTATGGCCTCCGGTGCGGAAGTGGCGGAACTGGCAGACGCGCTAGATTCAGGGTCTAGTCCTGGCAACGGGGTGGGGGTTCGACTCCCCCCTTCCGCACCATTACTACAGCAACAGCAGTCATTAGTTACTCGTGTCTGGATTAAAGAAGAAACAAGTCCGGCAGCAGCCGCGGTTATTGGTTCCCATAGGTGGAATCAGGCATCCCCGCCCTTTAACAAGTGAACCCAACTAGCTACTCCAGGGTGGGGCTGTCTCGATCAACATGAGGCGCGCCCCGGCACGGCGGCATCCGAGGCGGATCGCCCTCAGATATGGTTTGATTTGTGGAAAGTTTCGCAGGGGCTCGTGATAAAAGCGGACAGAGCGATACCCTTTCCTCTTCAAATATCCCGACATCTGCGGGAGGAGCGCGACAATTTCACCTGGCTGGAGCAGGTGGTCATAGTAGGGGATCTTCTGGTAGGGCCCGAGCAGACCGAACGTTCCCGAGAGGATGGCGAATGATGCGCCCCTCGACAGGCTTATCCGGTGGATGGCTCGGATGCGCGGAGAACAGTAGCGCCGGATCGCCGGGAGCATCGTCGGGCGTTTTCTTTTCCGGGCCGAGCAGTAGGTGCACAGAAGCGTCGTCCCCTTCCGATTCATAGTCTCTCCAGTATAATTTCCACCCCCTCAGCCGGTACCGACTTTTCTCCCCGCTCCAGCTCGTGGAGCCGTTCCCTGCACAGGGAGAGCTGCTGCCTGAGGAGGTGGCTCCCCGCTCGCTCCTCGAGGACCGCCTCCAGGAGGGTGATCGCCCGGGCGAGATGGGCGTGCTGCGCACCGGCGATGCTGATCCTGTTCATGATCCTGATCTGTTCGAGGGCGGCCGCGAGCTGCGCCCTGAGACGGCGCTTCAGCACCGCCTTGGTGCAGCTTTTCCGTTTTTTACGACGGTCGGGGCGGTGTGCGCCGATGACATAGGTTCGCGAGGCGGGTGTGCGGGTGCGTTTTGCCGGAACCTGCGCCGGGCGGGGGTTGTTCACTGATGTTTCCCCGTCGGTGGGGCCGATGGTGAAACCCGCTTGAAGAATTCCCACGGATTGACCGGGAGGGAGTCCGCCCCGCCGAGCGGATCGCCCCAGCGCACCTCGAGGTGTACCCAACCCCGATCGCCCTCCCCGCCTGCGGTGCCGATCCTGGTGCCGGGGAGGACGCCCTGGCCGATTTCCACATCTATGGAGCCGAGATGAGCATACCGGATGGTATAACCATCGGGGTGTGTCACGTACACGCACTTCCCGTACCCGACCAGGGGCGTCCCCTTGTCCGGCGCGCCGGCGGGGAATTCGGGGATGAGCGCTCCGCTCCCGGGATCGATCGCGGTCGCCTTCCGCTCCCCCTCGCGGGCCACCAGGATAACGCGCCCCAGCGCGGCGGCGAGTACCGGCGTCACCCCTCCACTGCCGGCGAGGTCAAGGCCCTGCTGGGTTTTCCTGAACCCGTTGGCGTCGATGAAGACCGTTCCGAAATCCCCCTCTTTCCCGGGGGACGATGGTTCGGAATCCGCGACAAGGGCGGGGGAGAAGCCGGCGAGGGGGTGTACATACCGGAGCGCGATCGCGGGTGTTTCATCCAGCCAACGGGAGAATTCGAGGACGGGCGCATAGTCGGGGAGGCAGGCCTCGGGAATAGTGGTGGGGATATTGTCGATGAAACCCGCCTCGCTGAGGTTGCCGCTCTCGCCGCGCCTCCCGGCCTGACGCAGCGGATCGCCGACGGAGACGCGCGCCTGCGCATAGCGGCAGGCTTCGCCGTCCACGGTCCGGTACCCGCTCCACCGGGCATCATCGGGCATGCCGGGCGGCTGCCAGTCGTTCCCCGCCTTTATGTAGATCACCAGCTTGAGCATCCCCTGGCTGCGGGGGGTGTAGCGCCGCAATGCCTGCGCGGAGAGGCCATCGGCGGGCCCGGCGAACCGGTCCCACCCTCCCGTCATGGAGAGGTCATGCAGCAGCATTTGAAGAACAATGAGCACGGGGATCGGGAAGGTCATAGTCACAGCCCAAAGCACAACTGCAGCCCGAGGTTTAAAACACGCAGCGCAAAGTAGAGAGACACAACACCAACAGCCCAGGGGCCGCCGCGCATACGGGTGCTATTGACTTTTGGATTTTGGCGGTGCCTGCGGTTGTATCGCGGGCGCACGGTTGAGTTCGGCGATGACCGCGGGGGTGATGTCGATACCCTTGGCGCCATAGAGCGCCGCCGAGCTGTCGAAGACCACCCCGATGCCCCGTTTCCGGGCGACGACCGCCGCCGCCGCGCGCACATCGGCGAGGAGCATCTGGTACTGCTCATTGGTTTTGTCGATAAGATTCTTCGTCGCCCCTCGACGGTACGTTTCGAGCGCGGCGGTCTTCTCCTTGATCCTGCTTTCCCGCTCGCGCCTCGCCTCGTCATTCAGGATCTCGGACTCCTTGACGAGCTTGTTGATCTCGTCGAGCATCTGTTGCCCGCGGGTCTCGAGCTCCTGCTTCTCCTTCTCGATGCCGTCCTGGATCTGCCTGGATCTGCCGTACTCCTTGAACACGGCGTCGATCTCCACAACGGCGATATCCCTCCCACGCCCGCAGCCGGACAGGGTGAGGGCGAGTGCCGTGAAGAGCGCCGCGCGGCGCAGGGTGCGCAGGGAATGCATGATCGCTATCCGCCTTTCTTGATGAGGTTGAGCAGCCCTCCCGCCAGGAGGATGCGGCGCGCCCTGTCCGTGAGGGAGAGGGCCGTCGGGATGCGGCGCCGCGTGCTGAGATTGTGGATGGACAGTTTCCCGTCGCCCCTGACGGCCGCCCGGAGGCCGCTGATCACGAGCCGGTCGCCACGCCGCAGGAAACGCAGGTCTGACGCCCGTGTCAGGACAATCGGGGCGATGCCGAAGTTGACCAGATTGGCCTGGTGGATCCGGGCGAATGATGCCGCGATGACCGCCGCGACACCGAGGTAGCGCGGGACAAGCGCCGCGTGTTCGCGGCTCGACCCCTGGCCGTAATTATCTCCCGCCGCGACGAAACCGCGCCGTGACTTCCTCGCGCGCGCGGGAAATGACGGATCAAGGCGCGAGAAGGCGTACCCGGAGAGCGCAGGGATATTCGAGCGGAGGGGCAGGACCTTCG
>JAPLCY010000172.1 GCA_026391995.1 Candidatus Auribacterota bacterium | reverse complement strand
CGACCCCGGCTACCCGGTCTATGCCGCGACCACCATCCTGGCGGGCGGCGAGCCGTACCGGATGCCGCTCGAGGAGGAGAACGGGTTTTTGCCCGAACTCGACAGGATTCCCGAATCGACATGCAGGAAGGCAAAGCTCCTCTTCATCAACTATCCCAACAACCCCACCGCGGCCGTCTGTGATACGGCGTTTTTCAAGAGGGTCGTCGAATTCGCCCGCCGGCACGGCGTGATCGTCTGCCATGACGCGGCCTACACCGAGCTCGCCTACGACGGCTACCGCGCCCCGAGCTTTTTCGAGGTTGAGGGAGCAAGGGAGGTGGGGATCGAGTTCCACTCCCTCTCCAAGACCTACAGCATGACGGGGTGGCGTATCGGTTTCGCCGTCGGCAGGGCGGAGGTGATCGCGGGGCTCGGCAAGGTCAAGTCGAACCTCGACTCAGGCATCTTCCAGGCCATCCAGCTCGCGGGCGTCGCCGCCCTCAACGGCCCTCAAGATTTCCTGAAAAAGTACCTCGCCATCTACCAGAGAAGACGGGATCTGCTCGTGGAGGGCCTCCGGACGCTCGGGTGGAAGGTTCAGAAGCCGAAGGCTACGTTCTATGTCTGGGCGCACGTTCCCGGCCGGATCAGTTCCGCGGAAATGGCCGAAACATTGCTGCGGGAGGCGGGGATTGTCGCCACCCCCGGGAACGGCCTTGGGCCGAGCGGGGAGGGGTATATCCGCATGGCCCTCACCGTCCCCGAGGAGCGGATCAGGGAAGCGGTGGAGCGGATTGGCAAAATTAATCTATGACCCATTTCCCCTTATCACTTACGGTGGGTATTTTCACCCCCCACCCCGACCCTCCCCCTCAAGGGGGGAGGGGGATCATGTGGAAATCCCCCATGAGTGACCCCCGCGGGCAATGCCGTCTTCGTTATTCTGCTTGGGGAGGGGGACAATGTGGGAATCCCCCATGAGTGACCCCTCACATCCCCGGTTCTGTGTGAGGGCTAACAAGAATCGGTGTCAGCGAGGATTGATCAGGATTATCAATCAACGGTAGATTTTAAGGGGGGATTCATCTTTTTTCCCTTCCTCCCTTGAGGGGGAAGGTGAGGATGGGGGGTGTGCTGGGGAAAAGGGCCAGGGAGTTAAAGAGTGTCCCTACTGATGCGGAACGGGAATTATGGAAGCATCTTCGTCGGGAGCAGATAGGCGGGAATAAGTTTCGCAGACAACATCCTATAGGTTCCTACATTGTGGATTTTGTATGTCTTGAGAAGAAGCTTGTTGTAGAGGTGGACGGGAGCCAGCATCGGGATCGAGTTGGTTATGATCAAGCACGCACTGCATGGCTCAAGGATAAAGGATATGAAGTTTTGAGATTCTGGGATAATGAGGTATTCAGTAATATCGGGGGTGTGAAGCAGGTAATCTGGAATACATCGCCCCCCCGCCTTGATCCTCGCCCTTCCCTCGACCCTGAGGTCTCGGGACCGAACGGGCAAGGGGGGAGGAGAGTAAAAGAAATAGCGTACATTGGTCTCGGGTCCAATCTTGGCGACCCCAAGAAGCGTCTCCGTGAGGCCATCAACCTCATAGCAGCAATCCCGGGTATTAAGATTGGCGGGATCTCCTCTCTCTATCACACCGAACCTGTAGGCGGACCGCTCCAGACGTGGTATTATAACGCAGCGGTGGGAGTCGAGACGTCGCTCGCGCCGGAGGAACTCATTGCCGCCCTCCAGCGCATCGAGGGCGAGATGGGGAGGGCGCGGGGTGGGCGCAACGCCCCGCGGACCATCGATCTGGATATACTTCTCTTCGGCGAGCGCGTTGTTCAGGGCGACCGTCTGACGATTCCCCATCCGCGGATGTGCGAGCGCAGGTTTGTCCTGGCGCCCATGGCGGAGATCGCGCCCGGGATCGTGCATCCGGTGAAGGGGGAAACGATGGGGGCGTTGCTGAACTCTCTCAGTGACGTGCACAAGGTTGTCAGGAAGGGGCGGTTCTATGAAGACAGATAAAGTCACCACGACGCGACTTATTGAAATGAAGCGGGCGGGCGAGAGGATCGCCGCCCTCACGGCCTACGACTGCTGCTCCGCGCGTGTCCTGAACGAGGCCGGGGTCGACATGATCCTTGTCGGCGATTCTCTCGGGATGGTGGTGCTTGGCTATCCGACAACGCTTCCGGTGACGATGGAGGAGATGCTCCACCACACGCGGGCGGTTGCGCGCGGGAACACGAGGGCGATGCTGGTCGCGGATATGCCGTTCATGGCCGCCGGCGTCACGCCCGGGGAGACCGTCAGGAACGCGGGGAGATTCGTCAAAGAGGCGGGCGCGGAGGCCGTCAAGATCGAGGGCGGGGCGGAGATGCGGGATCATATCGAGGCGGTGGTGCGCGCCGGGGTCCCGGTGCTGGGCCACATCGGCCTGACCCCGCAGGATGTCCTCGTCCTGGGCGGTTACAAGGTCCAGGGGAAGAGCCCGGCTGCCGTGCGCCGGCTCCTGAACGACGCGCGCGTCCTGGAGGAGAGCGGCGTGTTCGCGATCGTGCTGGAGTGCCTGCCTGCACCGGCCGCGTCGAAGATCACACGAGCGGTGCGTGTCCCCACCATCGGCATAGGGGCGGGGGCAGGCTGCGACGGACAGATACTGGTCCTTCACGACATCCTTGGCATGTATCCGGGCAGAAAGGCGCGATTCGTGAAAAGGTACGCAGAAATCGGGGGGGCAATGAGGGATGCCGTTGCCCGTTACGCGATCGAGGTGCGCAAGGGAACGTACCCGGATAAGGAGCACTCGTACTGATACGAAACGGCGGGATAAAGATCGAAACGGCGATTCTCATTTTTTCGATAGCTCGATAACTTGATCGCTCGTCCTCTCGCCCTCTCGTGAATAAGGGGAACCAGATATGAAAATCATCACCACGATTAAAGAGATGCAGGGATACGTGAAGCACAATTACAAGAGGGGCCGGAAGATCGCCCTTGTCCCGACGATGGGTTACTTTCATGAGGGGCATGTGATGCTCATGCAGGAGGCCAGGAAACTCTGCGACCGGCTGGTGGTGAGCATTTTCGTGAACCCGATCCAGTTCGGCAGGGGGGAGGACTTTGCCTCCTATCCGCGCGACATGAAGCGCGACCTGGCGCTGGCGAAGGCGCAGCGAGTCAACGTTGTTTTTGCCCCCATCGGTGACGAGATGTATCCGAGGGGTTATTCCACCTTCGTGGACGAGGAGAAGCTCTCCAAGAGATTGTGCGGCGCCTTCCGCCCCGGCCATTTCAAGGGGGTCGCCACGGTCGTCGCCAAGCTCTTCAACATAATCCGCCCCCACACCGCCGTCTTCGGCCAGAAGGACGCGCAGCAGGTGGCGATCATCAAGAGGATGGTGCGTGATCTTGACTATCCGATCCACGTC
>JAPLCY010000130.1 GCA_026391995.1 Candidatus Auribacterota bacterium | reverse complement strand
TGACGCAGCCCGGCGAGACACAGGGCTACACCGCCTCACAGCATGTGCAGGCGCTCCTCGATCACGCAGGCGCCCGGATCGTCGACTACGTGGTCTGCAACAACGGCAAGGTCCCCGCGGAGCTGCTCGGTCGCTACCTGGCCGAGGGCGCCGCACCGGTAGTGATCGATACTCGCGAGTTGCGGGGAAAGTCGTACCGCGTCATCGTGGAAGACGTCATCAGCGCCAGCGACTATGTCCGGCACGGGCCGGACAAGTTGGCGGATATCATCGTGCGACTGATTCAGCGGTAATTGCGAGCTGGGGAATATCCATGGCGGAGCAAGTGGTGAAACGGGAAATCCTGGTGGGTAACAAGCTCGGGCTTCATGCTAGGCCGGCGGCGATGTTCGTGCAGCTCGCGAACAGGTTCGCCTCCGAGATCATCGTCGAGCGGGGAAACGAAAAGGTAAACGGCAAAAGCATCATGGGAATTATGATGCTGGCCGCGGGCAAGGGGGTCAAGATCACCGTCACCTCGCGCGGCAACGACGCCGAGAACGCGGTGAATGCCATCGAAGAGCTTTTCAAGAGTAAATTCGGAGAGGACTAGCATGCAAGGACAAAATCCGCGCGGCAGCAAGGGTCGTGAGCGCGCCTACCGCGGCATCGGGGTGTCGCCGGGGGTCGCGATCGGGAAGGCCTTCATCTTCGACAGCGAAGAGGTGGTGGTCATCAAGCGCCACATCGATCCCTCCCATGTCCCCCTCGAAATCACCCGTTTCGAGGAGGCGCTCATCAAGACCCGCCAGGAGATCCTCAATATACAGCGCACCATCGGCGAGCGCCTGGGAATCAAACACGCCGAGATATTCAACGCCCACCTCCTTGTCCTCGAAGACCGTTCTCTCATCGAGGACGTAATCAAGAAGATTGAGCGCGAGCGCTACAATATCGAGTACGTCTTCCAGCAGGTGGGGGACAAGTATGCCGATATCTTCTCCCAAATCGAGGACGACTACCTCAAGGAGCGGGCAAGTGACATCAGGGATGTAACCCGCCGCGTGCTGCACAATCTCCTCGGCAAGAAGCGGGAGGACGTGAGCAGGCTCACCGAGGAGGTCATCATCGTCGCCTACGATCTCTCCCCCTCCGACACCGCCCTGATGCACAAGGAAAAGGTGATCAGCTTCGCCACCGATATCGGCGCCATGACCAGCCACACGGCGATCATGGCCCGGTCACTGAACGTGCCGGCCGTGGTAGGGCTCCGCGACATCAGCCAGAAGGTGACCTCGGACGAGATGATCATCGTCGACGGCACCAACGGTGTCGTGATCGCCTCCCCCACCAAGGAGACGCTCAGGAGGTACCTGCAAATCAAGGACCGCCTCCACGGGATCGAGGAGCGTCTCGTCAGCCTTAAAGAACTTCCCGCGGAGACCCTCGACGGTTATCGCGTGGCGCTCGCGGCGAATATCGAGCTCCCCGAGGATGTCCCGGCGGCGCTCGCCCAGGGTGCCGAGGGGGTCGGCCTCTACCGCACCGAGTTCTTCTACATGAACCGGAAGGATCTCCCCACAGAGGACGAGCAGTTCGAGGCGTACCGGAAGGTAGCCGAAGGGGTGAGGCCGCACCCGGTGATCATCCGCACCCTTGATCTCGGCGGCGACAAGTTTCTCTCCAATCTCCAGGTGCCGCGCGAGATGAACCCCTTTTTGGGCTATCGCGCCATCCGCTTCTGCCTGGGACAGCCCGATATCTTCAAGACGCAGTTACGCGCGATCCTGCGCGCGTCAATCCTGGGGAACGTGAAGGTCATGTTCCCGATGATATCGGGGGTTGACGAGGTGCTGCGCGCAAGAGAGCTCCTCGAGGAGTCGAAGGAAGAGCTCCGGAAGCACGGTAAGAAGTACAAGGATGACATCGAGGTCGGGGCGATGATCGAAATACCCTCGGCCGCCCTGACCGCCGACATCATCGCAAAACACGTCGACTTCTTCAGCATCGGCACAAACGACCTGATCCAGTACTCTCTCGCCGTGGACCGCGTGAACGAGAAGATCGCCTACCTCTACGAGCCGCGTCATCCGGCGATACTGCGCCTGATTAAGCAGATTATCACCGCGGGGCATCGGGAAAACATCTGGGTGGGGATGTGCGGCGAGATGGCGGGAGAGCCGTCGTTCACCCTCATCCTCCTCGGGATGGGGCTCGACGAGTTCAGCGTGAGCGTCGTCTCGGTCCCGGAAATCAAGCGCGTGATACGATCGGTGCGCCTTGGCGAGGCGCGGGCGTTCGCGGACGAGGTGCTCGGTTACTCCGATATCGAACAGATCAAGGCCCGCTGCAAGAAGATGCTCCTCAAGGTGGCGCCTGAACTCCTCGAGCTGAAGGGCGGTCGTTAGCCTGATCTATTCACCAATTTTTAATGCCTTAACCGCGGATTACGCCGCGGCGCAGGGGGTCAAATCTTTATCCTTGACATTTCACTTCCCTGTACTCGAAATGTCAAGGATAAAGATTTGACCCCCTACGCTTGGTATTCTTTGGGGCCGACACGTTCTTTCTCACCTTCCCGCCGGGATCCTAGCGTCCTTGTCTAAACAGAGCTTCATCCTCGTCCCCGCCGGGATGGTGATCTCCTTCTCCTCCGTGACGAACTGGATGCCACTCGCGATATTCTGAACCAGGTACACCGTGCCGAGGATGGGGATGAAGCTCTTCGCCACCTCTTTCGCCGCCATCGTCCCGGCCGCCTTCCCACCTTTCATTGCCAGGTCGTTGACATCGAGGTGCGCGGAGGCCTCGATCGGGACCGCGTGGTGATGGGTTTGGATCTCGTCGAGCTTGAACTTGATGCTCGCCTTGAGCAGGCCCGCCTTGGGGCTATTGACCTCCGTGATTTTGCCGGTGACGCGCGTCCCCTCGGGGACAACCATCCGTCCCTCCGCCATGATCGGCTGGGCGAGGCGCGCGTGCACGCTCTGCCCCGCATGCGCGGTCCGGGAGTCGAGCGTGTCGTCGAGCTCGATCTCGATCTGGTAGCCCTTCGGCACCAGCGCAACCTTCGCCTCCCCCTCTTTCGCCGCCTCTCTCTTCTCGTGCTTCTCCTGCGCGGGCACACCCTGGACGCACAGCACCAGCGCCGCCGCTGCTGTCACGACTATCAGCTCTCTCTTCATACCGCCTCCCCTCCTCGTTATTCCCACTCTTCCAACCCTGCCATTCCCGTGAAAGCGACCTTTGTCCGCCTCAGGCGGAGAATCCAGCCCTGGATGCCGCCATCCCTGATTACCAGCCGCATACCCATCGGCCCATTATTATACCCATTCCCCGCCTGCCGGAAACTACAGCTTGATGCACACCGGCCCGTGATCCGAAATGAAGTTACTTCCGTGGCTTCAGCGCCATCACTAGACACTTTCATAACCTAAAAACTTAACAAATGAATCAAGTTTGAGGAGAGTATAAATCCCCCTTCCTCCCCCTTGAGAAATGGGGGAGGAAGGGGGATTTAAAATGCCGGCAATACTTCACTAAGCACGAATCAGCCATTGACCGGGCAGTTACCATGGCTTGATCCTTGTCGGTTTGCCCGCCCCGTGCCGGTACGGGCCGGGGAAGCGAAGCTTCGCTGGCTTCAGCCTCTTGTGCAATTGCCGCTCATAGTATCACAAAATGATCGGCGCGGAAAGATATGGAACTGGTATAATAATAATTATGTTCCACAAGAGTACGATCTTCGGACCGGTCCCCTCCCGCAGACTCGGTCTCTCTCTGGGGATAGACCTCATCCCTTACAAAACATGCTGCTTCGATTGCGTTTACTGCCAACTGGGCCGGACAACGCGCAAAACTGTCCGGAGATTAACGCATGTACCCGTATGCCGGATACTGCACGAACTTACATCGAGGCTCGCGAGGGGCGGGAGGATAGACTGGATCACGCTCGCCGGATCCGGCGAACCGACACTATACTCGGAGATCGGGGCGCTCATCCGCGCGATCAAGCGGATGACCGACATCCCCGTGGCGGTGCTCACCAGCGGCGCGCTCCTGAATCGTCCCGCCGTGCGGAAGGAACTGCGCTTCGCCGATCTTGTGATCCCGGATCTCGATGCGGGCTCCGCGCGGACATTCCAAAAGATCAACAGGCCCCATCACTCGCTGAACTTTCAGGTAATGGTGAAGGGGATCCGGGATTTCGTCGCCAAATTCCCCGGCCGGGTATGGCTTGAGGTGGCGCTTGTGAGAGGGGTGAATGACGCACCCTCAGAACTCGCGAAGATCGGCTCACTGGCCGCCCGCATCCGCCCGGAGCGGCTGCAGCTCAACACCATGGCCCGGCCCCCCGCTGAGCGAACAGCCCTGCCGCTCAGCGCGAAGGCGTTGGAGCGCGCCCGCCTGATTATACAACGTCCACTCGGCGGCATCCCCGTCGATATCATCACCGCGTCACCGTCACGCGGTCACGCCGCGCCTGCGCGTCTCATCGACGGCGAGCTGTTGGCC
>JAPLCY010000293.1 GCA_026391995.1 Candidatus Auribacterota bacterium | reverse complement strand
TGCTGCTTTTCTTTTTTGCGCGCGACATTGCCGGCGCACAGGGCGCGTTGATGGTGATGCTGATCTACCTCTGCAACGTACCGCTTCTCAATGCGGCTGCTGCGGGGACGCGTTATACGCTCGTTGCGGCCGCGGTAACGTCCTTCTTTATGCTTCTCCGTCGCGACCGCAATGAGTCGTTCCTCTATTCATTCGTGCTCGGGTCCGTGGCGGGGGTGTGCTACCTTGCCGCATACGCCGGGCTATTCCTGCTGGTCCCCCTTGTCATGTTCAAGCTCCGGCGCCGGAAGTATCAGAACGGGCGGCACCTTCTGATGGCATTCGCGGGTTTTATGCTTGTGGCCGGACCATGGATGATCAGGCTCCTGAGGGTAGGGGGGAACCCGCTGTGGGGCCAGTCATTGGGGGCGTTGTTCCTGAGTTCCCCCTCCCTGCCGGTGGCGGCGGGCGGAATCGGAGCACGGCTTTATTTACAGCTCGCGTTGTGGTATGCTACACTAATCAGTATATATGGGGGCGGTGTCGCGCTCGCCTTTTTTCTTATTTCACCGCTGGTGCGATGCGGCGACCCGGCGCATGAGGAGTGCAAGCTGCTTCTCTGGAGCGCGCTCCTGCCGGTGGCGGCGGCGAGTCTTGTCGGCGATGGCCGCGTCGAGATATTTACGGCGTTCGTTCCTCTCATGCTGCTCTGGGGCGTGCAGGCATTCAACGAGATTATCGCCCCTCGCCCGGAGTCGGCGAAGCGCTTGCGCGTGTTCTTTGTCGCGGTGAACTGTATTCCGTTCCTGGTCGTCCTCACCGCCGCGGCACACCCGGGTGTGCGGGCGGAGCTATGGGGGGCGCGCATACGCGCCATGGCGGACATGCACAGTATGATGCACACGGGGGATATTGTGATGACCAACGCGCCAGAGTGGCTGGCATACTATGGCGAGTTCAATACCCTCCCCCTTCCGCGGGACGAGGAAGAACTCGCTATGTGGGAAGAGGAGTTCGGCGGGTTGGGGTTTGCGGTGGTCTGCCCGTATGGACTCAAAACTCCCCTGGCGCAATCAATGCTTGATCGGAAGCGCGTCCCGGAGTGGTTCATCGCAGAGCGCGCGCTGGTCTATCCCCAGGGAGAGCGATTTTTCAGCGTCAACGCAGCCGGCGGGATGGCGGCTGGCGGAATTAAATAGCCGGAGCTGGATAGCAGAGGAGGAGTGGCCATGCGAATCGGTATCACGCTTATATTCCTGACGGCATGCGTGTTCGCCGTGACGATAGCGCTTGCACAGGACATCGTTGACAAGGACACGAGGCGCGGGGAACTCGAGAAAAAATACCCTGGTATTCATTTTAACTGGCCTAATGCCCCCGTGACGGTTTTGGATTCGGCGGCGTCATCCCAGACCCCGGAGGCGCCCGAGCAGGCGGTCGTGGAGAGCAATCCGGCCGCCGCAGTGATCCGCGAGCCCGGTTCCGCCCTGTTTCCCAGTACGGACGCCGCGCAGATCGCCCAGGACGAGGTGGCGATGCGGCAGAAGAGCCGCCGTGGCTACACCCTTGGTCCCGGCGATGTCATCAGCATCAACGTCACCGACCACCCCGAGTTCAGCAGCTACGGCGTGCGGATCGGCTTCGCCGGCGAGTTAATATTACCCCTCACCAACGAGGTCGTGTACGTCGACGGTCTGACCGTCGACGAGGTTCGTCAGGCGATCGAAGACAAGCTCAAGGCGTACATCGAGAGGCCGTTCGTGAGCGTCTTTATCACCGAATTCAACAGCAAGAAGTATTATGTTCTCGGCGAGATTGGCGCGGGGATCTACCCGATCGGCGCCGCCAGTATCAAGCTGATGGACGCACTCTACGCGGCGGGACTCCCCTCGGAGGGTATCGCCGCGATGCGCCGCGTGCAGATCATCACGCCGCATCCGACCCATCCGATCAATCGCTGGGTGAATGTCTACGCCATCCTCTACAAGGGAAGAATGGAGCACAATATCACCGTCGAGCCGGGGACGATCATCTACGTCCCGACCACAATCTTCACCAAAATATCCAGGGTCATTCGCCAGATCTCGGTTACCATCGAAGACCTCTCGAAGATTCCCAACGACCTGGCCGCGTTCGACTCCGGTTTGATCGCGTGGGACCAATCCTGGAACATGAACATATTCCCCAAGGGGATCGACCTGCACGGCGGCAACAAGGCCAGCGAATAGGCCGCCCCGCGATGCGTGTCGCATTCCTGGCGGGCAGAGGAGATTCCGTACCCCTATGGCGGTCAATGCTGCGGTGATCTCCGGTGCCGCGAGAAGCTACGTGGAGGTGGTGTTCAGGCGCAAATGGCTCTTCCTTGTGCCGGTGATCATCTTCACCGCGTCCGCGGCAGGGATCGCCTTTATTCTTCCCCCGAAGTATCGCTCGGAGGCCGTCCTTGGTCTCAAAGAGGAGCAGGTCGAGAATCCCCATCTCAAGGGGGTGACCGTGGTCACCTCTGTCAAGGACCGCCTGCCCATGATACGAGAGCGGCTCAAGAGCCGCTCTCGCCTCGTGTCGGTCATCAGAAGCCTCGGCCTTGACGCGCAGCTGAGAAACGACTGGGGGATGGATGAGCTCGTCGGATCGCTGCGGCGTTCCGTAGGCGTCGAGCTGCGCCCCTCGGGGAATGTCTTCAGCATCTGGTGCGAGCACTACGACCGGATCACCTGCCAGCGCATCGTCGAGCTCCTCACCGACCTCTTTATCAAGGAGAATCTCGACCTTGAGAAACGGGAGACGAGCATTGGCATCGAGTTTCTCGAAAGCCAGCGCTCGATCTATCGGCTGAAGCTCGAGGAGGCGGAGCGGAACCTGACCACCTTCAAGGAGGAGCACCAGAAGGTACTGTCGCTCGCCGCGGCGAGGGAGCTGGGCGACAAGCTCGGCGTATCGGATACCACCAATATCAACGTCCTCCGCTATACCAACTACGACCGCGATCTGATAGAGATGCGGTTGAGATTCCAGGAGCTCATGGCCCGCGGGGAGCACCTGAAGAGCGAGCTCAAGAATACGGAGAGGTATGTGATCTCGGCGCGCGTGCAGGAAATGAACCCCATTGTGCGCGAACTGAAAAAAACGCTCGCCGAGAAGCGCATCGAGCTCCATCGGCTCAGGCTCGACGCGACGGAGAACCATCCGCTCGTCCAGCAGATCCAGCGGCAGATCGAGAAGACGCAGGAGGAGCTGGAGAAGATGACCGAGGAAACGGTCAAGCAGGAGACGCGCACGATCAACCCCACCTATCAGGAGCTGGAAAAGGAGCTGGGCAAGACGGACGCCGAGATTGCCTCGGTCAAGAAAAGGATCGAGATCACCGAGCTTTTTATGGGCGATTACCACAAGGAGATCAAGCAGATCCCCGAGGCCGAGCGCAAGCTCACCGACCTCCAGCGGAGCTATAACATCTACAACAGGCGCTTTCTCGACCTGACAGAGCGGCTCGAGACGGCCAAGATTACCGAACGGCTCGAGACGATCGAAAAGGGGGTGCGCTTCGAGATTCTCGAGAAGCCGCGCGTCCCCATCGAGCCGTTCAAACCGAACCGGAAGGCCATCGTGCTCATCGGCCTTGTCTCGGGGATATTCATGGGAGGGGGGCTGGTGTTTATTGCCGAGGCGACCGACCACTCGTTCAGCGATACCTCGCAGCTCCGTCAGACGATCGATATCCCCGTACTTGGCTCGGTAAGTCGTATACTCACCGTAGATGAGGAGGAGTTCAATAGGTCCAAGAAACGCCTTGGCCTGGTCAAAAGAAGAGCCTCCAGGAAGAGATCACGAGCCGTTCCTATGTCGCTGACGCCGATCCCACCGATGAGGGGATCGACTCGCGCATCGTCGTCTTTGCCGATCCCTCGTCGCACGTGGCCGAGCAGTACCGGACCATCCGCACCAATCTCCTTTCCCTGAGCCCCGACAAGCCGCTCCAGGCGATCCAGATCACCAGCGCACTGCGGTCGGAGGGGAAGACCCTGACGAGCTGCAATCTTGCGTTCGCGCTCGCCCAGGAACAGGAGAAGAAGACGATTCTCATCGACGCGGATATGCGGAAGCCCGCGACACACAAGCTGCTCGGCATCCCGAAGGAACCGGGTTTCTCGGAGATACTCAGCAAGGATTTTGATGTCGAGCGCTTTCTCCAGCGTCCCATCGCCGGCGGTCTCTACGCGATACCCGCCGGGAGGGGGCCGGCGAATCCCTCGGAGCTCCTCTCCTCCTCCCGCCTGCGAAGGATGCTCGCGCGGCTACGGGAGGAGTTTGACTACATCATCTTCGATATCTCCCCTGTGGTGCCGGTCACCGACGCGAGCGTCCTGGGGAAACAGCTCGACGGATCAATCGTGGTCGTGCGCGCGGGATGGACACAGGCGATCGATGTCGAGCGGGCATACACCCTCCTGAGAGAGGCGCAGGCGAAACCGATCGGCGCGATCCTCACCAGCGTGGTGAGCCATATACCGTACTATCTCTACCGGTACCGCTACATTTATTCGCGCTACGCGAGGCCATATGTATATTATGGCCAGGGGTAAACTACGGCAACAACAGTGATTAGTTGCTGGTCACTGCACGAAGAAACAAATTGTACGAGACAAAGGAAAGTTATGACAAAGATAGTGATATCCACGGAGAAGGCGCCAAAGGCTATCGGGCCTTACTCGCAGGCGGTGCGGGCGGGTAACCTGATTTTTATCTCGGGGCAAATCCCGATCGACCCCCGCACCGGCGCGATCGTTGAAGGAGGGATCGGGGAGCAGACGAGACGCGTGCTCGAGAACATGGGGGGTATTCTCAATTCACAGGGCCTCTCGTTCAGCAACGTGGTGAAAACAACGGTCTACCTTGTCCGCATGGATGATTTCGAGGCATTCAACCGGGTGTACGCGGAATACTTCGGACAATCCGCGCCCGCCCGCGCATGCCTCGCTGTTGCTAATCTTCCGAAGGGAGCCGGTGTTGAGATAGATGCTGTTGCCGTGTGCGGCGACATTCCCGGCGCATGAGGAGCGGTCTGGTTTTGATTTTTGGGGTTTTGCTTTGGGACGTAGTGTGAGGTTTGAATTTCTGCTGTCGGGAGGCTAATTGTGATGAGGATGGGGAAGCGCGTATCCGGCACAATCGCCCTGATCACCGATTTCGGCGTCCGCGACCGACCTGCAGGGAGAAAGGGGCGGCGATGAGCACTCTGGCGATTCGCTATGCCCACATGATGGCCGATGTGATTGGCCCCGGTCACGGCCTCAGTGCCGAGGCGATTGAATGTTATGCGGCCCGCTGCGGGGAGGGGGTTGCCGCCGTGCGGCGGGAGGCCGGAGAGGGGAGGGTGGGGTTCTGTGCCCTTCCATTTGATACGGCGCTCGTCGCAGAGATAGAAACATGTGCCGAGGCGATTGCCGCGGAGGTGGACAACTTCGTCGTTCTCGGCATCGGCGGTTCGGCCCTCGGGAACATCGCCCTGCACGCGGCCCTCAACCATCCGTTCCATAACCTGCTCACGCGGGAGGGGCGGCGGGGGCGACCGAGGATCTTCGTACTCGACAACAGTGATCCAGAGTTTGTGGGCGGGGCACTGGATGTGCTTGACCTGCAGCGCACGGCGATCAATGTGGTGACAAAGTCGGGGAGCACCTCCGAAACGATGGCCCAGTGCATGGTATTCCTTGACAGGATGCGCGCGCAGCTCGGCGGCAACCTCACCCGAGGCCGGGTGATCGCCACCACGGATCCGGGGCGCGGGGCGTTGCGGACACTGGCCGAGAGGGAGGGGTTCCGCGCCTTTCCCATACCCCCCTCCGTCGGGGGTCGTTTCTCGGTGTTGAGCGCCGTCGGGCTGCTTTCGGCCGCGGTATCCGGCATCGATATACGGGCGTTGCTCGCCGGTGCGCGCCGGATGCACGAGGCCTGTCTGCTCCCCGACGCTTCGTGCAACCCCGCGTTCATGATGGCGTTGCTCCAGTATCTCTCCTGTACGGAGAAGGGGAAGTCCATTGCCGTGATGATGCCGTA
>JAPLCY010000271.1 GCA_026391995.1 Candidatus Auribacterota bacterium | reverse complement strand
AGCCTGCACCCCATGCAATATTCTTCGCGCACGTATATTTTTTTCATTACCTTCGCCTTACACCTTACACTTTACCTTTAGCTTTACCTTTACACTTTAAACTGTAGTTATAGCGATTCTCCCGCCGGCTTCACTCCGAGTATATCAAGTTCCTCCTTCGACAACCCGATCCCGCGGAGCCGCAGCCTGTTGCCGCGAAGCGACTCGATGGCATTCGCCCCCATCCCGCCGAGCATCTCTTTGATTTCGAGGCTCCATGCGCGGATCAGGTTCACCAGGCGCCTGGTGGCGATCTCCGGATTGATACGCCTGACCAGGTAGGGGTCCTGCGTGGCGATTCCCCAGTTGCACTTCCCCGTGTAGCAGCGCTGGCACATGTGGCAGCCGATGGCGATCATCGCGGCCGTAGCGATGTACACCGCATCCGCTCCCAGCGCGATGGCCTTCACCACATCGGCGCTGTTGCGGATACCGCCGCCCGCAACGATAGATGCCTCGTTGCGTATCCCCTCCTGCCTCAGCCTGCTATCCACCGCGGCAAGTGCGAGTGCGATGGGCAGCCCCACATTATCCCTGATACGCGTCGGTGCCGCCCCCGTCCCTCCCCTGAACCCGTCAATGGCGATGATGTCGGCCCCGGCGCGCACCACACCGCTCGCGATTGCCGCGATGTTGTGTACCGCCGCGACCTTGACAATAATCGGCTTCCGGTAGCGCGTGGTCTCCTTGAGCGCCGCGATGAGCTGGGCGAGGTCTTCTATAGAGTAGATGTCGTGGTGGGGAGCCGGCGACAGCGCATCGGTCCCTTCGGGTATCATCCGCGTCTCCGAAATGGCTTGATCCACTTTCTCCCCGGGTAGGTGGCCCCCTATCCCCGGCTTGGCCCCCTGCCCTATCTTTATCTCGATCGCCGCTCCGGCCTCGAGGTAATCCTTATGCACTCCAAACCGCCCGGAGGCTACCTGGACAATGGTGTTCTTCCCGAATCGATACAGATCCCGGTGCAGCCCCCCTTCCCCGGTATTGTAAAAGATGCCGCATTGCGTCGCAGCCTGAGCGAGCGCCAGGCAGGTATTGTAGCTGATGGCGCCATACGACATCGCGGAAAACATGATCGGGGTCTCAAGCTCGAGCTGCGGGGCAAGGACCGACTCGAGCGACGGTGTCCCCCCACGGCAGGAAATCTTGATAGACCGCGGCTTGTGGCCAAGAAATGTTTTCAATTCCATCGGCTCGCGGATGGGATCAATGGACGGGTTGGTCACCTGGCTGGCGTCAAGAAGCAGGTTATCCCAGTAGAGCTTGTGAGGCATATCGCTCCCCATCCCTGAGAGGAGGAGCCCTCCCGTCTCCGCTTGTTTGTAGATTTCCTCGATCGTGCGCGGCGTCCAATATGCGTTCCTGCGATACTCACGGGGATGTTCGGCGACAACAAGGGCATGCGTGGGGCAGAGCGTGGCGCACCTCTGGCAGCCGACACACCGAAGATCCTCGGTGGTGACCCGTCCATCCACCGGATCATAGGAGTGCGACTCGAAGGCGCACTGCCGCACGCATACCTCGCAGTGGATGCAGCGCTCCTCATCGCGGATAATCTGGAACTCCGGCTGAAGAAATGATTTCACCGTAACTCCATAGAAAAAATTGTCGGCTCACCTGCGGCAGGAGCCCACACCCGGTCAGGCACCGGGCATACTGCCCGGATGGCACACTCCTCGCTTGCCAGGAAACGCCGGCTGTCCTTCACCGCCGCAATGAGCGGCCGCAGTTTGATTCGATCGGTGAGCCCCAGCATCCCCCGTGGATGCGCCAGGATGAGCGCCGATGGGCCGTTGATCATCGCACTGCCGTACACCATGCGGAGCGCGCGGTAGAACTCCCTATCGTGCGGCGCCATCTTTTCAATCCTCTCCCACAGCGGGGGGGCAAGCGCCGCACAGGCAATCTCGAGCGGCAAGCGGTGTTTCCTTCCCAGCAGGTCAAACAGGTAGAGAATTGCCTCCGAGTCCGTCTGGAGCATAAGCCTGTAACCGAATTCCTCGAGGTAACGCTTATTGGTCCCGTAAGAGGATATTTCGCCGTTATGTACCATCGACCACTCAAGCAATCCGAACGGGTGCGCCCCCCCCCACCAACCGGGGGTGTTTGTCGGGAAACGCCCATGCGCGATCCATACGCATGCGCTGTACTCCTCGATGCGGTAGAAGCGGCCTATCTGCTCGGGGTAGCCGACCCCCTTAAAAACCCCCATGTTCTTACCCGAGGAAACAATGAAGGCGCCCTCGATGAACTCGTTGATCTCCATGACGACCATCATCACGATGTCTTCGTCGCTCATCTCATAGTACCGCTCCTTCGTCCCGGGGTGGATCCTCAGGAAATACCTCCAGAGGATCGGCCTCTTCACCACCTCTTTGACGGGCGTCGTGAGGATCTCCTCCTCCCCGACGATTTCAAAGCATTTCTTAAGCGCATTCTCCGTGTGCTGCTTTGCCTCCATAAAATCATACATGAGGTGGAAGCAATACTCATCGGCATGGTGGGGATAAATACCGTAGCCGGCGAACCCTCCGCCGAGTCCGTTTGAACGGTCATGCATCACCTCTATCAGACGAAGTATCTCCGCACCGGGGATCATTGCACCCTTCACATCCATGATCCCCGCTATCGAACACCCCGAGGGGATACGCTCGTCAGCTAATTTCCTCATCGTTCCTGCTCCCCCTGTCAGACAAGTGAACGGTATTATACACGAGATCCAAACCGCGTGCTCTAGTGAAACAAGAACCGTGAACAAGAATCGGAAACATTTTAGAAAACATTTTCATCATTTGCCTCAAGATTGTATGATTATGGGACATCGCCTAATCCCAATTACACAATCTTGCGAAATACTCGGCAGTTAGTGTGTGGGTTGATATGTAGGTATTTGTTCACAAAATTTCAGGGTGTTCGGGTTATTTCAGGGCGAAGGGAAAAGAGGCCGAAATCGCCCAAAGCTCATAAAAAACATGGCTGGAACTAGCGTCCCAGCCTTTGAGACTGGTAGCAGGGGCGAGATTCGTAGTCGATTCGTATAAGGGACCTGTTCTGACCTCATGCTGGCTCTATGCGGGGCCGAGGCAGGTAGCCAGAGACATGCAGCGGGCGGGGC
>JAPLCY010000163.1 GCA_026391995.1 Candidatus Auribacterota bacterium | reverse complement strand
GATGTCCATCGCGCGCCGCGAGGCGAAGTGCCCGATATGTTCCTTGAGCTGTGCGGGACACGAGATGCCCGTGCAGCGCGCCGCCGCCTCTCCCTCGAGCCTGATGACCTCCGCGTCGCACACCGGGCAGTTCGCGGGCAGCCGGTATGGCCTCGTGCCGGGCGGCCGCCGGCCCGCGACCACCTTCACCACCTCGGGGATCACGTCGCCCGCGCGTTGCACGACAACCGTGTCGCCGACCCGGACGTCCTTCCGGTCCACCTCGTCCTGGTTATGGAGCGTCGCGCGCTGGACCTCCACGCCGCCGAGCCGCACCGGCTCCATGATCGCCACGGGGGTCAAGGCCCCGGTCCTGCCGACCTGGGCGATGATGTCGACGACCCGTGTCGTCTCCTGCCGGGGCGGGAATTTGCGCGCGATCGCCCAGCGCGGGCTGCGGCTGATGTTCCCCAGCTTCTCCTGGACGGCGAACCGGTCCACCTTGATCACCACGCCGTCGATCTCGTAGGGGAGCGTCTCCCTGGCCGCGGAGATCTCGTTGCCGTAGCTGACCGCCTCCTCTATCCCGCGGCACCGGCGCACATGCGTGTTCGCCCGCAACCCCCAGCGGGGCAACTGCTGGAGAAACTCCCACTGGCTCCCGCAGCGCCAGCCTTCGATACGCCCGGGCGCGTAGAGAAAAATATCAAGGGGGCGCCGCGCGGTGATGGATGAATCGAGCTGCCGGAGTGAGCCGGCGGCGGCGTTCCGGGGGTTCGCGAAGAGCGGCTCGCCCTGCTTTTCGCGCTCGCGATTGAGCGCCTCGAAATCGCTGCTATTCATGTACACCTCGCCGCGCACCTCGAGCAGCTCGGGGATCTCTCCCGGCGCGCCTCTCAATCTCAGGGGGATGCTCCTGATGGTCCTCAGGTTCAGCGTGACATCCTCGCCGGTGACCCCGTCGCCGCGCGTGGAACCGACGCTGAAAGTGCCGCGCTTGTAGACGAGCTCCACGCCGAGGCCGTCGAACTTCGGCTCCGCGACGTACTCGACTATCTCATCCTCCGGGAGCTTGAGGAATCGCTTCACCCTGCGGTCGAACTCGCGTGTCTCCTCCTCGTCCATGGCGTTGGTGAGGCTGATCATCGGCACGCCGTGCCGCACCTGGACAAACCCATCGAGGGGCGGGGCGCCGACGCGATGCGTCGGGGAGTCGGGTGTGGTCAGATCCGGGAAGGCCTGCTCGAGCCCGGCGAGCTGCCGCATGAGGGTGTCGTACCGCGCGTCCGAAATCTCCGGGTCGTCGAGGACGTAGTAGCGCCAGTTGTGGTGTTCGATCTCCTTCCGCAGCTTCTCTATCTTCCGCTTCGCGCCGGCCTTATCCATGGGAGTTGCTCTCCATGATGATGACGGCGATCGCGCCAACGCTGTTGGCGACGAAATCCATGAGCTCGCAGGTGCGGTAGGGCAGCAGGTATTGATAGAGTTCGATCAGGCCGCCGTAGGCGATGGCGAGGAGGAGGCTGAAGGGGACGGCCCTGCCCGCGAGGGCCAGGTCGGATGAATGCACAAAGGATTTGAATATGAAAAAGGTGAGGATGGCGTACTCGATGAAGTGCATGAGTTTGTCCTGGTGCGGGAAAAACATGAAGACCCGGGGATGTACATGCACGGATGCGGCGACGAATATAACCACTGCCCACACGAACGCAAAGAACGCATACGGGCGCGACATATCAACGGCCTCCCTTCAACCGCTCTGCAAGGTATGGCGGCAATCCGGCGGCGAGTATCTTCTTCTGCGCGCCAGGCACATCGTATGCGGCACGCCGGAACTCGACCCGGCGCTTCGCGCTGTCGTAGAGCACCCATGCCGCGCGAGGGTCGCCGTCCCTGGGCTGCCCGACGCTGCCGGCGTTGACGATATAGCGCGCCCCTTTCGCCAGTGCGACGACGGCGTCCCGGCACCACTCAATATCATCCCGTTCCACAAACGCCCCCGGCCTGTGCGAATGCCCGATAAAACAAAGCTCGCCTTCGAGGCGGGCGAAACACCGGCGCGCCTCTCGAGTGTCGGTCACGTAGTACCACTCCCGCGGCTCGTCGAGCGACGCGTGCACAACGATAAAGTCGCCGATCCGGCGTGCGAGCGGGAGCGACGCGAGGTGGCCGCGCTCATCGTCATCGAGCTGACCCATCGTCCATTCTATCGCCCGCCGGGCGTGTATACTGAAGTACTCCAGCGGGGTGCCCCCCACCGCGGCGGAGTCGTGATTCCCCTGGACCGCGGCGGCCTTGCGCGAAATGATCTCCCTCATGCACGAGCCCGGCTCCGCGCCGTATCCCACGATATCGCCGAGACAGAGCAATTGTTCGACACCCGCCCTGTCAATATCTTTAAAGACGGCGCGAAGCGCCTCGAGATTCCCATGCACGTCGCCGAATATCGCGTATCGCATTGCCTGCGATTATCCGGCGAGGCTCAGCAGGATGGCCAGGTCTTCATCGGCCCTCAGCGCGTGCGGCGCATTCTGGGGCATGAATATGAATACGCCGGGCTCCAGCCTTATCTTCTTCCCCCTGAGCACGAATGTCCCCCTCCCTTTCAGGACCGTGACGGCCGCGTCCCTCGTGGAAGTATGTTCGGAGATATCGCTCCCCTTCGCCATGCACATGAGCGTGTGATTCGCCGCGTCGCTCTTCGCCAGGACCTTGCTGAAGATCCCCTCCGTGGGGAACTCCATCATTTTGTACAGCCCGCGCACCACTGATTTCGCCACAGCGCACCTCCCCTGCCACGCGGCCCACCGGGGGCCAGCCCTTGTATTATACCCTCCACATAATGCACGCGCCACACACACTCATCGCACCGGCGTAGGCGAATCCGGCGGCGGGCGACACACGCGTCCACAGAAGCCCGACGACGATGCTCGACACAAAATCGCCGATGCCGTTGACGGTCGCCAGCGCCCCATATCCCGTGCCGCGCAGATCGGCGGGCAGCAGTTCCGCGGCGAGCGCGCCCTCGAGCACATCCTCCGAGGCGATGTACGCGCCCCCCAGCATGAACAGGAGGGCGAGATACCAGCGTGCAGGCACACCATACATGAACCCCGCGCACATGACCGCCGAGAGCACATACCCGATGACCAGCATCCGGCGTTTTCCGAGCCTGTCGCCGAGATAGCCGACGGGAAAAGAACATGCGGCATAGATGACATTATGAATGGCGTAGAGCGCGACCGCGGATGAAGCCGCCACCGCCGCGCCGTACAGCGGCTGCAGGATCTGCATCGCCATCAATATAAGCAGCGTGTGGGAAAAATCACCCGCGCCGAATACCCCCACCCCCGCCAGATACCTTTTGAATCTTCGCGGCAACATCCTCATGGCCGGAACAAACCGGAGGTGGGGCGCGGGCCGCTCAGCCACTTCCCGGACGAAGAAAAGGAACGCGGCAACCGACATGAGCCCGGGGATCAACGTGCACAGGAATATTTGGCGGTAGCTCAACCGGGTCAACAGGAGCAACGCCGCCAGCGGGCCGAGGATCGCCCCCATCGTATCCATCCCCCTGTGAAAACCGAATGCCTTTCCAATGTCCCGCGCCTCAACCGAGCCGGAAAGCATGGCGTCCCGCGCGGGGCCGCGAATCCCCTTGCCGAACCAGCTTATCACCTTCCCGGTCAAAACCTGAGGCCACGCCGTCGCCAGTATGAACGATGCCTGCCCCAGGGCCGTGAGGAAATAGCCCCATACCGCGATCGGTTTTCGGATTCCTTTTTTGTCGGAATAATATCCCGCCCCCATCTTGGCGAATGACGAAACGGCGTCGGCGATGCCCTCGATCGCCCCCAGCACCGCCGCCGAGAAGCCCATGCCGGCGATGAAAGCCGGCAGGATGGCGGTCGCCATCTCGTAGCAGAGATCGCCGAAAAAGCTGGCCGCCCCCATGCCGACGATGTTCGCATTCAGCCACTTCCTGGACATGCCCACGCCTCTTACAGGTAGCTCATTTCAACCATACGCATATCGTAGCGCTATTTTACCATAGATCGGGGGCCGGCGTCCGGCATACCACGGCGGTGGATTGTATGGGGTCACTTGCGGTGGATATTTTCACCCCCCACCCCGCCCCTTCCCTCGGCTACGCTCGGGACAAGCTCCCCTCAAGCCCGCTCGCCTATGGCGAGGGAGGAGGCGGATAATGTGGGAGCCCCCCATGAGTGACCCCGTACGGTGGATTCCACAATTCTCTTGCCCACGCGTGGCATCAGGATATATCATACGGCGCAGGGCTGGTCTGTATCTGGTTCCTCGTCCGTGCCGGGTGGCCGAAGATAAGGAACCCGGGCCGGCCGCAACAAAGGAGGTCAGCGGTGAGCGTGCGATTCATGAAGGTGGCAGCGCTCGTGGCGTGTGCGACGTGTGTGGTGTGCGCATCAGTCGGTGTCGCTTCTGAGAAGGCGGGAAAACCCGATTTCAAGAAGATGGACGCAAATTCCGACAATAAGGTGACTGAAGCCGAGTTTACCGCGTACACCATCAGCCGTCCCGAGCTCGGTCTAGCCAAGACCGTGTTCCAGGAGTGGGATGTCGACAAGGATGGCGTCGTGAACGTCCGGGAGTTCGAGCGCGTCTATCCCATAAAAAAAGAGGGCGCGGCCGGGAAAGAGTGTGAGACAAAGAAGGAAGTGAAATAGCGACGGCTATCGTATCCTTCCGCTTCAGCGGTATGAGCACAAGGACACCCGGTTATGCCGGGTGTCCTTTTATTTACCTCCTGGAAAGACCTTATCCGAACACAAGGGGCTTCAGGACAACCCCCGGATACAGCACGCGGGATTTACCCCCCGTAACTGACCCATTACACCCGGAACGACGGATAGTGTATTGTTCAAGATTATCCGGGTTAATCCGTGCCCGCCTCTTCTAAATCTGCCCCGTCCGAAAGCCATTCAGCCTTGTTCATCTCCCCTCTTCGTTG
>JAPLCY010000134.1 GCA_026391995.1 Candidatus Auribacterota bacterium | reverse complement strand
TCCTTTCGGCAATCGGCCCGAGCGGCGCACCCTTCTTGTTCAGCAGCGCACCGTACACCCAGTAGCGCCCCGGCACAAGGCCCGTGAAGGGTATGGTGGCCGCATCGAGATTGACGATGTTCTCGTACAACTGGAAGTATTTTCCCTTTCCGTTGCTCATGTACGGCGTCATCTTGGTCGTAATCTTGTTGCCGCTCACGATGTAGTACATCTTGCCCCCGGCATTGATGGCGATGTAGGGGCGGCACGGGACTCCCGCGTAGATGGTGTCCTTGACCGTGACATCTATGAAGATGCTGAGGATGCCCGTCGGCGGCTGAACAGGATGCCCGAGCCTGATGTTGAACGGCACAAAGACGATGGGTGTGGCCGTGGGTGGCACCGGGGTGCTCGTTGGCGGCACCGGCGTATTCGTCGGCGGCACCGGTGTACTCGTTGGCGTCGGCGTGGAGCTTGAGACCGTCCCATTGATCTCGAAGGCGAGGTCATGCTCGGTCAAACCAAACGTCGATGGGTCCTGGATCGAGGTCCATACCGTGGGGAGACCCAATCCCCCGCCGGGGTTAATGACCTGGGCGACCGAATTATTACTCGTATCCGACAGATGCCTTCCATATTGGCCATCGCTGCCAAAAGCCATCACCGGGTAGAAGACAAGCCAGTAGGTGCCCGGGGAAAGATTGATCGGAGTGTTCATCGTGAGGAGCACATTGGACGGCAGGCCGCCAACGCCGTTACTGAGGGCGACCTGCGCATCGGCCGGGGCCAATGAGAGGCTCCAGACAGGCGCGCTGCCGCCGCCCGGGTAGCCCGCCGGTTTCCCGCTTGCGTCGGCGTAAATCTGCCACACAAGACTTGTGGCATTCGCCAGCGTGGTGCCGCCATTCCAGAGATCGCCAGGGACATAAATTGCCCCTACATTCCATGGGATTGCATTGTTGAAATCATCGGCGAGATAAGTGCTGTCAGTCGGATAATCAGGGAACTCCTGATCCACGTATGCGCTGGTATTCGCACCGATCGGCTGATCCCATAACGGTGGTGGCGGTGTTATCGTCGGGGTGGGAATAGGGCCTGTTCCCAGCTCGATGCAGAGATCCCAACTGTCGATCGTCCCCGTGTCCCCCACGAAAGAATCACAGACCTGAAGCTGCCATTCCCCGTTTGGATCCAGAACATTGAGTGCGCTCAACGGGCTCTGTGGCCGGTACGCTCCCGTGAACGGAGCCGTTCCGGCGGTGATGGATGTCGCCGCGGCATCATCAAAAATAGTATTGACGAAGTTATCGCCGCTCCCGCCATTACCCTCGGAGAGCGCAACCTGTGTCCCGCCCGGATGCCTGAGGTAAATGTTGAGATCCTCGTCCCAGGTGTGCGTGATATTGATGCGCACCGTGACCTTTGAGATCCAGCCACTCAGCCCCGCCACGGTGATCGGATCTGTGGTTAAGGTGGGGCACCCATCATCAGGGATGGGGAGGCCCGAAACGTGGGAGAACAGATTGCCAGCCTCGCAGAATACCACCGGTGTCGGTGTCGGCGTTGGCGGGGCCGGTGTAGGTGTGGCCGTGGGTGGCGCGGGCGTCGCAGTCGGCCCCCCGGGCGTCGGCGTGGGCGACGGTGCTCCATTGTAGGTTATGCATGCCACCTCGCATGCCACGAGGGCGGACGTGTATTTTATCCTCATGTACCCGCTCTCTCCCCAGGTGTTCCCCCAACTGTTCCTCAGTATCCAGTACCCGTTGCCCGCGTTGTCATCCCAGCCCACCAGCGCAATCGCGTGATTTGTGGGCGTGTAGTCACAGGGACTTGAGGAGCAACTGGTGCTGGAATTTTCAAAAATACCCCCCGAATACGCACTGAACCCCGAATCCACATATACCGCGGCGTCAACCACACCGTACGTCATTATAGCGGTCTTTATGGCGTCAATATCGTTGCAGGGAGGCCTGAACCACGTGGTAAATATGGTCGTAGGGTCGCTCCAGTGCGTGCAGGAGCCCGGATCGGTAATGGTGTAGGGGAAAGCGCTCTCGCTGCACACACCCTCAACGGTCAGCGCCGTGAGTTCCGAGTAGCTGTAATCAGCGCCGCCGCAACCAAAGAAATGGGGACTGTACGCCGGCAACCTTCCGAGGCACCAGATTATGAAAGATTCGGAGAAATCTGAGCAGAGAGCATCGTATAATCCGTTCGCGTAGTTGTATGTCCCTTCCGCTGCCGCGCAGGCGCCGAAAGCATAGCACGAGCCGCAGAGCCCCTGGTCTCTGATGGGGCCGATGTATGAATGGCCGCCGTAACTGCGCCAGTCAAAACTGGTAGGCAGGGCCTTCCCAAGGTGCTCTTTGAGGGGCCCGATATCGTCGGACTGCGGTCCTACGGGGGGAACAAGGTCATGGTGACGGCTGAAGAACTCTTCCTTCATCTCGGGCGGCATATCGAAAACCCAGTTGTGATCCACCGTGAATGTATAGCCGTTGTGCGCTATCTTGGCCCGTATGGCCTCCAGGGAATCATTCTTCTCGAATGGGAGAATGTCCGCCCGGACATTTCCTCTGTATCCCGGCAGGATGCAGAGGAACAGAACGAGAAATACCACGCTAAAACACAGTCTCCAGGAACGTTTCATGTGGCCCCTCCTTTTCATTCCCTCGCGGCGAGCGCGTATGGGAATTTAATTGATTGCCTCTTCATCTCAGCAAAAAGCGCATCCACGACTGGATGCGCCAGATTCCGGAATGCAATTCGCTATGGGAAGAATAGCTTGGCATTGAAACCACCCCACCGTTACTGTGCATTAGGATATCAAAGATTCCGCAATTTTGTCAATAATCATTTCACACCCCGGAGGGGCGGATAATGCAGGGGCCAGATTCATCTGACCCGCAAAAAATTAAGGGTCAGACCTCTACTATTGACTAAGGATGCTTTTATAAATCTCCTCTATCCGCTTCGCGAACTTCTTATCATACAACATATGCTTCTGAAGCCGATTATGGTTATGTGCTACGGCAGCGCCGCCAATCCCACCCAATTCATCCCCCAATTTCTGGAGAGGCCTATAGCTCATGTTCAACCGATAACTCATTTCAATCAGGACCCGTCGTGCCTCGCGCCATGGCGAGCGTGCCTTCACTAACTCCTCGGGGCGCACTTCGTACTCCTTACCCACCACCGTAGCAATCTTCAGAACAGGGATCACGCCCCTTAGTGACCCCACCTGCGGTTGTTCCTTGCGCGTCCATTCTCTCCCGTCTATAAACGTCCTCCTTGCCCACTCAATAAAGCTATCCGTCCCTAGTACCGCCCCTGCTCGTGCCTCCGTGATCGGATTCTTTATCCCTTTGCCCAACCCCGAGATAACAAAGTCACGATACCGCTTCTTCCCCTCCTTGGTATCTCCTCCCATGTAGCCCAATACCGTTCCGTATGTCACGAATTCATCCCGCTCCATTAACCCTACATACCCAGGCAGGCTGCTCCATTTGTACTCTTTGAGTATCTTCCCTTTACCCTCTACTGTTAGTTCCTTGTACTTCTTCAGTCGCACGGGGTTGAGATGCAGATAGCGGCTCAACTCTTTCAGATACTCATCCGCTTCCACCACTATCGCCTTAAATCTCCCCTGATATAAATGCCCCGCTCGGTGATGCCTCAAATTATAATACGTCGTATATGCCGTGTTGAATCGCTGCATGAATCTGCTCAGGTTCGCCTCAAGCGTCCTCAATAAAAAATGGAAGTGATTGCTCATCAGTACATAGCAATGCACTTCCACCTTGAATCTCTCTATGCTCTCTTCTAGTGCCTCCAGAAATCGCTTCCTGTCTTTGTCGTCACGGAATATCTTCCCCCGCCCGTTCCCGCGGCTTGTGACGTGATACCATGCCCCTGGATATTCAATCCTAAGCGGTCTTGCCATGCTCGAACTGTATCAGACCGCTTTCCCTTAGTCAATAGTAGAGGTCTGACCCTGAAGCTTTTGCGGCGCTATTCACCGTGAAGCTCGAGCGCACGAGGAGGAACGGGCTGTACTTGAATGGGTTCGATTTCTTCGGGTCGTAGAAAGCCATCAGAATCTGATATGCCCCCTTCGGGGCGCGCGCTGGGATCGGCACGTTAATGAGCGGATAGCTGAACGGTGGCACAAGCCCTTTTACCTTGACCGCCAAGGGCTTCAGCTTCGTCCCCAAGGTAATGGCGTCAAGAATTGAGCCATCGGGGAGCTTGATGGCCGCGTACACCGTGAACTCCTGCTCGATCGGCTCATTCAGCACGAATGTCGCGACGAGCTGCTCCCCTGCCTTAAATGACGTCCAGTTGAGCACATTCTCCGCGGGGGGTACCGGCGTCACGGTTGGGGGCTCAGGCGTTTCGGTGGGG
>JAPLCY010000181.1 GCA_026391995.1 Candidatus Auribacterota bacterium | reverse complement strand
GGGCGTGGAGCTCGTGGCCTCCACGAAGGGGCGCGCGATCGCGGAGATCATGCAGCTCGTCGAGGCGGGGGTGCGGACGATCGGCGAGAACAGGGTCCAGGAGGCGCGGCAAAAGTACGATTCTCTCGGGGGGCGGGCGGCGCTCCACATGATCGGTCATCTTCAGCGCAACAAGGTGAGGGCGGCACTCCCGATCTTTGCCATGATTCACTCGGTTGACAGCCTCAGGCTGGCGGAGGAGATCGAGTGTGCCGGCAGGGAGCTCGCAAGGACGGTCCCTGTTCTGCTGGAGGTGAACGTTTCGGGAGAGGGGAACAAGTACGGCATCAGCCCCGATGACCTCCCTTCCCTGGTCGAGCGGCTCGCCGGCATGAACGCCATGCGGGTGGATGGCTTGATGACGATGGCGCCGCTCACCGCGGGCGTGTCCGGGGCGCGGCCGGTCTTCCGCACGCTCCGCACGCTCGCTGAATCGATCGCGTTGATGAAAATTCCCGGCGTGTGTATGCGGCACCTTTCAATGGGGATGTCGCATGATTTCGAGACGGCGATCGAAGAGGGGGCGACCATGGTCCGCGTGGGCACGGCGCTTTTTTCACAGTGATAAGTGATGACGGTATAAGGAGCAAAGAAAAAGCAGGCAAAGAGGAGAGACGATATGGCCCAGAGGCTTGAAGGGAAACTGGGATTCATCGGCGGCGGGAACATGGCAGAGGCGTTCATGCGCGCGATCCTGGATGCGGGGCTCTGTCTTGGATCGGATATCATGGTAAGCGACCCGCGCCGGGAGCGCCTGGAACACCTGAGGAATGCCTGCGGCGTCCAGATCGCCGGGAGCAACCGGGAGTGCGTCGAGGGGAGCGATCTTGTCGTCGTCGCGGTGAAACCCCAAACTATGGGCGTCGTACTCCGGGAGCTGGCGGCATTCGATCTCCGGTCGAAGAGCATCATCTCGATCGTCACCGGCGTCACCACCGGGCGGATAGAGCAGGCGCTGGGAGGGGAGGTGCCGGTCATACGCGTCATGCCGAACACACCCGCCCTTGTCGGGGAGGGGGTTTCGGTATGGTCAACGGGTGCACATGCCGGCGCGACAGACATCAAGCGCGCGACGGAAATCCTCGGGGCGATGGGGAAGGAGTTCAGGGTCTCCGAGGATCTGCTCAACGCGGCCACGGCCATTTCCGGGAGCGGGCCCGCGTATGTCTTTTACCTCATCGAGGGGATGGCGGCGGGCGGCGTAAAGCTCGGCTTTACTCCCGAGCAGGCCCTCCAGATCGCGATCCATACGGTTATCGGCGCGGGAAAGCTTGCCGCGCTCTCGGGGCAACCGCCGGAAGAGCTCAGAAGGAAGGTCACTTCTCCGGGTGGCACCACCGCCGCGGCGGTCAAGGTGCTCGATGATCGAAGGGTGAAGAAGGTGCTGGTCGATGCGATCGAAGCGGCATGCGCGAGGGCGAAGGAGTTGAGTGAAGGGAAGGAATAAATCCAAAATTTCAAAGGAACCCCACTCACCAGAGGTTCAAGTTATTGAGCTAAAATGAACAATACGAAGTTGGAGAATCTTGACATAAATGAGCAAAGCGGCAGCGTTACGATCAAGGTAAGGGTGCAGCCGAAGGCATCCCGTGACGAGTGCGCGGGGGTGCATGCGGGGGCAATAAAGATACGCGTGACCGTGGCTCCTGACAAGGGGAAGGCCAACCGGGCGGTTATCGGGCTCCTCTCTGGCTTGCTCAAGGTGCCGAAAAGCGCCGTCGCGCTTGTGAAAGGCGAATCCTCAAGAGATAAGATATTTTCCATCAAAGGGATACGCAAATCAGACGTCTGTAACATCCTGCCCCGGTCAGACCTTTTCTATTGATTTTTCACACACGGCCTTGATACACTACACGCTCATACCGGCCGGGTGAAAAATCATCATCTCTATCCCAGTCGGTATTAGTTCAATTGGAAAGAGTTATGGCGAAGACTGATTATAAGGCCACTCTCAACCTCCCCCGCACCGACTTCCCCATGAAGGCCTCCCTGAATACCAGGGAGCCGCTCTTCCTTAAACGGTGGGCGGATGAGGATATCTACGCGAAGATCCTCAAGGCGAGGAGCGGGGGAGAGAGATTTGTCCTTCATGACGGGCCTCCCTATGCGAACGGCGATATACACATGGGCCATGCCCTCAATAAAATCCTGAAGGATATCGTCGTAAAATATAAAACGATGCGCGGCTACTACAGCGCATTTGTGCCTGGATGGGACTGCCACGGTCTCCCGGTTGAACATCAGCTTTTCAAGGAGCTGAAGATCGGGAAACACCAGATTGACCAGGCCTCGTTCCGCAGCAAGGCCCGCGACTATGCCCTCAACTACGTAAAGATACAGCGTGAGCAATTCAAGCGGCTCGGCATTTTCGGAGATTGGGAACACCCCTATCTCACGCTTGCCCCGGAGTACCAGGCGGAGATCATCAACTGCTTCGGCCGCCTCTATCTCGACGGGTATATCTACCGGGGGTTGAAACCGATCCACTGGTGCGCGACCTGCGAGACGGCGCTCGCCGAGGCGGAGGTCGAGTATGATGACCATCGCTCCCCGTCGGTGTATGTCTCGTTCCCCGTCCGGAACGGGCTGGAAAAGGCCATGCCGGGCGTGAGTGACGCCGCCTTCCTGATATGGACCACCACGCCGTGGACGCTGCCGGCGAATATGGCGCTCGCCGTGCGGCCGGGGTGCCGGTATGTCGCGGCCCGCGTGCAGGGGCGGACGCTTATCATGGCTCATGAGCTTCTCGAAAGGGTCGCTGCCGAGCTCGGCGCGGGGCCGTGCGAGGTCGTCGCCTCATGCACGGGCGCGCAGCTTGAGGGGGTTGTCGCCCGGCACCCGTGTATCGAGCGTGATTCTCCGGTGGTCGTCTCCGACCATGTGACGCTCGAGCAGGGGAGCGGGTGCGTCCATATCGCGCCGGGGCACGGTGACGAGGATTATCTGATCGGCTGCCGCTACGGGCTCCAGGTCTATGCGCCG
>JAPLCY010000121.1 GCA_026391995.1 Candidatus Auribacterota bacterium | reverse complement strand
TTTGCCGCTGGATGAAGGGGTAAGCTCGTGTGTCGCCGATCCCGGGAATCCTGTCCGCGACGACTATGGCACGAACTTCGGCGCGACCGACCTTCGCTGGCTGGCCGAACGGTCCGACGTGCTGACGTTCGAGACCGCCCCGCTGGGGGAGGATGTCGAGGTGACCGGGCCGATCACCGCGGAAATATATCTCTCGTCGAGCGCCCCCGACTGCGACCTTTACACCGTCCTGCTGGATGTGGCCCCGGACGGAACGGCTTATAATCTCATGGGGCCGGGGAATGTGGTGATCAGGGCGAGCTACAGGAACAGTACACCGAAGCGCGAACTACTCAGGTCCGGCGAGGTGGTGAAGCTCACCCTCGATAGGATGAGAAACGGCAATGCCTTCCTGAAGGGGCACCGCCTCAGGCTCTGTCTCGCGACGAGCTGGTTCCCGATTTACTCGCGGAATCTCCAGACCGGCGAGCTCGAGAGCGAGAGCGCGGTGTATGCCCCCGCCACCATCAACATTCATCACGGACCGCGCCACCCGTCGCGGTTGATCATGCCTGTCATCCCGCGCGGCAGATAGGGCCGCACCCCTGCCTGACCCGGTTTTAAAATCGCAAGAACGGTCAAGCGTCCGTCTCCACGATGTAGTACAGTGTCCCGCGAGAGTGAAACGATGAAGACCGACACGGAGAGGGTGTACCGGGAGAGGATCCTGCGCGTTCTCGTGCACATCCAGAGAAACCTGGATGAGCCCCTTGCGCTTGCGGATCTGGGCCGCATCGCCTGCTTCTCGCCGTTCCACTTCCACCGGATATTCCGCGGCATCGTGGGGGAATCGGTGGGGGAGCATATCCGGAGGCTCAGGCTCGAGCGTGCGGTGTCACAGCTCAGGGCGACGCATCGCTCCATCCTTGATATCGCCCTCGACGCGGGGTACGAGGCGCACGAATCGTTCACCCGGGCGTTCCGGGGAATGTTCGGGGTCTCGCCGGCCGAGGCCAGGCGGAAACATCGCGCCGCTCTCAAGACAGGGGCGCCCTCCGGTGTGCATTACACCGGGGAATGGGTGCCCGCGTTCAAACCCGTCAGGGGGGGAGGAGTTCAGATGAAGGTGAGGATCGAGAAGGTCAAGCCGATGCGGGTGGCGTTCATGCGCCATGTGGGGCCGTACGCCGAATGCGGGGAGACATGGTCGAAATTCTGCGCATGGGCCGGGGCTAAGGGGCTCTTTCGCCACGGCATGAAGGTGCTCGGCATATCCCACGACGATCCCGAGGTCACGCCGGTGGACAAGCTCCGCTACGATGCCTGCATCACGGTCGACGAGTCGTTCCAGCCGGAGGGAGAGGTCGGGGTGCAGGAGATCCGGGGCGGCGAGTACGCGGTGGCGACCCACAAGGGGCCCTACGAAAAACTCATCGAGACCTATGGCGCGCTCTTCGGCGAGTGGGCGCCCTCGAGCGGCCGCATCGTGAGTTCTGCGCCGTGCTTCGAGCTGTATCTCAACGACCCGGAGAAGACCGCGCCGAAGGATCTTTTGACGGATGTGTACGTGCCGCTCGATCCGAAGAATTAAAAAACACCGGCGGCACCGTATTCAGCACCGGAGGCAGGGTGAGGGGGGGTGAGCGGAGCGATTGAAAAAGAGAGGCGGGGATGGCATAATAGCCACGGTTCAGAGTCGAGGGTTAAAAGCCCAAAGGAACACTGTAACATAGGGCGGTGTAGCTCAGTCCCGCACACGGCGCGGGATCTAAGGGCTTCATGGAATTTGCGATCACTTCGTTCCGCACATTCCTGAATCCCTAAGATTGGCTACTATCATCGAATGCTGATCTAATCGTCTTTAATAAATCAGATATTTGGGCGGTATAGCTCAGTCCCGCATACGGCGCGGGATCTAAGGGCTTCATGGAATTTGCGATCACTTCGTTCCGCACATTCCTGAATCCCTAAGATTGGCTACTATCATCGAATGCTGATCTAA
>JAPLCY010000277.1 GCA_026391995.1 Candidatus Auribacterota bacterium | reverse complement strand
TCATTTTGCTCTCCTTTCCACAACTTTTTGGGGTCAAACCTTAACAATTAACAATTCCAAAAACTGCCTAATATTCATCCTCGAGTAATTGTTAATTGTTAAGGGTTGACCCCAATCTATTTATATGTTAACCCGGGGCGAAATAATGCGCACGTGCCGGCGAGCTGCCCCGGACAACAAAAAAGGCCAGCCCCCCGGGTAAGAGGAACCGGCCCTGTGACGCCACAAGGTCTTCTCCCACCCCGAAGAAGTTTTCCCTGAGGTGTCCTGGCTCGTGGCAAGCAACTCGCCGGGGTCAAACCTTAACAATTAACAATTGCGCCGGATGGGACTCGTTTAACGGCTTTTGGAATTGTTAATTGTTAAGGTTTGACCCCGAACTACGCGGGCCTTCCCACCGCGTCAACCGAGTTATCGATCGCGCGCGGCAGTGACCTACGCGAGGTACCAATACCACTCACAGTTGCGGGGGCAGCAGCGGATTCTCACCGCTTTCCCTCAATGTATGTGAAAGATCTACCAGCCATTATCCACAAACAGGCTGGCGGGGCAAGCAGATTTTTCTTCTTAATTTTACTGCCGGCAATCGGCGCATCCAGGCGGTGTCGTTTTCCTGAGAAGAAAAGCGACTCCCCACGACACGGCGAAGACGATCAATGTCCCGGCAACCCCGGCGACAGCGGTCGCCACCCCCTCACGGCGTATGCCCGGCCAGGCGTAATCAGGTATCGGCGCCGCCAGTACCGGCTTCCCCTCCCCCTTCTGCAAGAATCCCTTGTCACCGGCAACCTTCTCGAGACCGTCGGGCCACGGCGAGGCGAACGGCGATATAAGCAGTGCAAGTAAGAGCGCCGCGCACAGCCCGAGCAACATATCGCGCCCCTTCATCGCGCGCCTCCCTTCCCCGCGTAGAGCAGATCCGGCCGCACCTTCACAATAAACGAGATAACGCCACAGGTAATGAGCGCTTCCACGATACCAATGAGCGCGTGAACGGCGGCCATCGCCGGAAGGGCCACCCGGAGCGGTGAGGTGTCCGAGAGAGCGAGTTCAAAAGCGCAGACTGTACTCGCGAGGAACACGGAGCACCATGATGCGGCGGCAACGGAGGCAAGGAGTCTGCCCCGCCCGGGCGAACCGCTCGCGATGAGGATATAGATGCCGTATGAGAACGCCGACCCGATCAAAGCCATGTTGACGACATTCGCCCCCAGCGCCGTGAGGCCCCCGTCCTGAAAGAGCAGGCACTGCACCGCCAGCACGATCGCGATGACCACCGCCCCCGCCCACGGCCCGAGAAGCACGGCCGCGAGCACCCCGCCGAGGAGATGACCCGAGGTCCCCCCCGCGACTGGAAAGTTCAACATCTGCGCGGCGAAGATGAACGCCGCCGTGACACCCATGAGCGGGATCGCCCTGTCCCCCAGCGTCCTGCCCGCCCGTTTCAGGCAGCACCACATCCCCGCGACCGCCACGGCCCACGACGGTGCCCAGACGCGCGCCGCCAAAAATCCATCCGGTATATGCATTGTTGTTTTCCTCTTCAGACTTTGAACTTCCTGCTCCTGACTGTTGTTATCTTCAGAGATGGATTATTTATCAACTATGTCCAAACATGTGCCCAATTTTTCCCTCTCCCTCTCAGCGAGGGGTAGGGTGAGGATGGTACGGCGGCTACTCTCCACCACAGGCGCCTACCTGCCGGTAGGCAGGGACAAGCCTCTAGCTTGCTCGCCTGTGGCGAGGCGGGAGGCGATCTAAAAGTAACCACACGAAATGGAAGAGAACCTCTTTTTTGGGGCTTTAGGCTACAGTTAAAATTCCATCGACAACTTCAGCCCGCCCCAGGGGAGGATGTCGTGGAAAACATCGTTCTCCTCCGAGTAGTCGCCATGCGCGAGGCTCTTTGTAAAGTGCAACATTCCTGTGAGGACGAAGTGCCGGTTGAGCGGCACGGACAGATCCAGCCCCCAATCAATGTGCGTGAGGGTGGTGTGCTCCTGGTATTTGTGCGCATCCATTCCTATCGCCATGGACGGAGTGAAGATGACAACCTGCTCGCCGGTCGGTGCGATAGCGATGTCGTGCGAAATGGACCATTCGCAGTACGTGCCGGTATAAACGCTGAAATCGTGGTTCCAATAAAATGTTGGTTTGAGCGGCACGTCAATGGTGAATGCGCTCCCGATTTCCTGATAATCCTTGGCGTCGGCGCCATCTATGTAGATATACTTCCAGTATGGTTCGAGAGAGAATACCTTCCACGAAAGGGGTACGTAAGGGGTGAAGTCCCTTTCCATGGTGCTGGGCTTGATCCCTCTCCAGGTGCTGTCGATCTGGTAATATTCAAACCCTGCGCCTCCCTCGAAATCGCCCAGCGTGCGGGTCCACTCCGTAAAATATGTCTGCTCGATCTGGACGCCGTTCTTAGCCCAGTTCCCTCCCTCATTCAGCCAGTTGCTTTCGAACCGGCTTTCGGCGCCGAACTTGAGCGGGCTCACCTCGTCGACACGATCCATGACCCGGTTCGTCCACTCAAGCGGGGGAATATGGTTCATCAGGAAGCACTGCTCTTTTTTCTCGCAGACCCCGGCCCCGGCCACTTCCTGTTTGATCTCTTCCTCGCGCGGCTGGACATCCTCGGTTGGTTGTCCCCATGTTGTGCAGGCGCCGGACATCGCAATCAACGCTACAATCCAGCCCAATCGGCGGGCGTCCATAATTCCTCCTCCTCTCAAACCGTCACGCAATTCGCTTCCCCGTCGAGCTCATGGCAAGGCTCAGGTGCTTCACCCCCTTGCACGACTTCATCCGGTCCGCGAGCCCCCGCACCTTCACGGGGGAACCCCTGACAATCACCACCTCGAGACAATGGTTATGGTCGAGATGGATATGCTGTGAGGAGAGCACCGCGGCGCCGTGATGGTGCTGGATGCAGACGAGCCTGCCTGTCAGCTGCCGCTGATGATGGTCATACACCATCGTGATGGTGCCGATAACTTCTGTCTGCCCGCGCCACTCCTCTTCGACGAGTTTCTCGCGCAGGATGTCGGCGATCGCCTTCGATCGGCTCACATACCGATGCGCCTTGATAAACCGGTCAACCCGCCCCAACAGATCGCGATCGAGCGAAACGCCGAAACGCACCAACCCTTTCACGCGCGGTCCTCCGGTGCTACGTTTTTTAGAAGTGTAACACACATAAAACGGGGGCCAACAACTATTTTATGCCCTATGGATGATCCGGGAACGCGGAAACTATGCGCGCCCTTCCACGCATCAGCATCACAGACCGGGCGGCCGTGGCGCTCATGGCATCAACGCGGCCCGAGCGCGAGGCTGAGCGGCACCCGCAGGCGGTGCTTTTCCATGAGGGCGCGGTCGCCGAGCAGCTCCCGCGTCTCCCCCTCCGTAACGATAGTTCCGCCGCTCAATAGGATGGTATGGCCGCAAAGCTGGAGCACAAGCTCCAGGTCGTGCGTGGCGATCACCTTCGTCGCGGGAAGCGCCATGAGATACGAGATGAACTCCTCGCGGCTGCAGGGGTCGAGGTTGCTCGTCGGCTCGTCGAACGCGATGATCTCGGGATCGAGCGCCAGTACGGTGGCGAGGGACACCCTCTTCTTCTCCCCGAAGCTGAGGTGGTGCGAAGAGCGTCGCTCGAATCCTTCCATCCCGACCGTCCTTAACGCGTCGCGGACGCGCCGATCGATTTCTTCCCGTGGATAGCGCATCTGCAGCGGCCCGAACGCGACATCCTCGTACACGGTGGGGGTGAAGAGTTGGTCCTCGGGATCCTGAAAAACAAGACCGACGAGGCGGCGGATCTTCCGCGCGTTTTCATCGTTGACGTCCAGGCCCATAACCCGCACCGTGCCCTTCCCCCGCAGCACGCCGTTCAGGTGCATGAGCAGCGTGCTCTTTCCCGCGCCATTGGGGCCCACTATCCCCACCGTCTCGCCGCGCGCCACGTTGAGGTTGATATCATGGAGCGCCGGAACGCCGTCTGGGTAGCTGAACGAGAGGGAAATAATCTCTATTGCGGGGGATTCCATCACCATATCCCTCCCGCCAGGCGCGCCGCGGCAAAGCAGGCGATGACACCGCCGGAGAGGGCGAGGTCCGCCGCCCCGAGCGCGGGCCGGCCCGGCGTGACGATCGTGCCGTCGAACCCACGCGAGCACATCGCGAGATAGACGCGCTCGGCGCGCTCATAGCTCCTCACGAAGAGCATCCCCAGCATGCCGGCGAGGATGCGCGCCTCGCTGCGCGCGGGACGGAAACTCCTCGAGCGTTTTGCCCGGAGCATGCGCATGAGGTCGTCAGAAAAAAGAAACGCGTAACGGTAGAGAAAGCTCAGGAGCATCACCACGAGCCGCGGGCACCGCAGCGACTCCATCCCGCGCAACAGGCAGTCGAAACGGGTGGTGGCGGTCAGGAGCGCCACGCAGAAAATCGAGAGCGACGATTTCACGAACACGCCCCAGAACAGCCGGAGCCCGTCGCGGGTCACCGCCAGGGTCCAGCCGCCCCATGCGACGCTCCACATCACCTCCCCGCGCTTGATGAAGGGGAGGCACGCGGCGATCAGCAGCACGAACGGCATAACCGCGAGGGTTCGTCGGACGATATGCAGGATGGGGACGCGCGAAACGGCGAGGAGCGCCAGGAGGATCAGGGCATATCCGGTAAAACTCAAAACCGCCGTCGCGGGCGTGGTGACGATGAGGAGGACACAGCACACGCAGGCGACACACTTTACCCGCGCATCGGTCCGGTGCACGAAACTCGTGCCGTCGCTGTACTGGTCGAGGAATGAGTGTTTGATGGGCCGTCCCCCTATGCCAGGCTTGCCAGGAGCGGGTCGGATGCGATACGCGACCAGCCCTCGATCCCCGCTTCCCGCTGGAGCATCCCTCTCCACTCCGCCACGGTCACCATCGCGGCCGACGCTATCTCGGGTGTTTTCGGGATGACCTCGGCGGCGTCCGTGTCGAGCCGGTAGAGGAGGCCGAAGTGGACCTTCCCCACCATGTCCACGTCGTCGTTGATATAGCCGAGGATGCGCGGCTCGTGGGCACCGTCGAGGGCGACCTCCTCCCCGATCTCACGCAACATGCTCGCCCTGATCGGGTTCTTCGAGGCCAGATCGATCCGGTCGATGTGCCCGCCGATCCCGATCGAGAACTTGTCGCGAAGACGCTTCTCGTGATATGCCTCCTCCGCGGCGCGACGGTAGAAAAAAATCCTCCCCATGGCGGGGTTCACAATGATACAGTAAGCGATTGGCTGCTTGAGGCGGGGGTCCTGCTCGGCCAGGCGGCGCGGGGTGTAGTGGTAGTGCCGCAACATGAGCGATTCATAGTCATACGCGTCGGCGGGTGAAAATCCCTGGAAGGGACGTTCCCGGAGGAGCTGCTCCCGCTCGACGACCATGATCTCGGTGGCGCCCATACTACCCTCCCGACAATAGCCGTATTATACCACCTCGCAGAGCGCAGAAGTGCAACACGCGTACTGGGTCACTCATGAGGGGCTCCCACATTATCCCCCTCCCCCCCTCGCCATAGGCGAGCGAGCTTGAGGCTTGTCCGCCTCCGGCGGAGGGAGGGTCGGGGTGGGGGGTGAAAATACCTGCCGTAAGTGACCCCATACCAACACGCGGCCGTCAGGCCTTCTTCAACAGCTCGAGGAGAATCGCCTGGTAGCCCGCGTACGACTCCCTCAACTCGTCAAGCGCGATCGACTCGTTGACCGTGTGCGCGTTCTCCTCCGAACCGGGCCCGTAGCCGATGACCTCGATCTTCCGGTCGGGAAAGAGATCCCGGTAGCGCACGACGCCGCTCCCGTCGGTGCAAAATCCGTACGAGCCGGTCTGCACCTTTCTCTTAAGCGCCTTTTCGAGCCCGGCGAGGGCCCTGGTCACCAGCTCGCTCTTCCGCGATGTCTTCCACGCGGGGGCGTACTTCTTCGCGACGATCGGCTCGCCGGTCCAGGTGACCGCGCGCTCCGAGGAATACTGTATCGAGGGAACCTTGAATTGCGGGTATCGCTTCCTGGCATTCTGCACCACCCGGTCTATATTCTCGCGCACGAGAAGGATGATGCTCTCCTCGGTGTCGCCCACGAGCGTGCGGATGTCATAGGAGAGCTCGACCCGGTTCGGCACGGTCGAGTTGCCGCCGCGCCCATCGAGTCCGCCGCCGCCACCCACGGGGACCTTGATGTCGGTGGGGACGATGTTCCGCTTCCCCAGGGTCTCGTCCGCCTGAGATCGGTACCAGACGTGGAACGCATCGATGATGTAGGCGATCTGCTCGATGGCGTTGATCACCTTGCGCCCCGTCGAGGCGTGCTGCGGCTGGCCAAACGAGGTGATGACAATCTCCGCCCTCCCCCTCTGGCCGATGTTGAGCTTCCCCGCGCTGGCCTCGCCGACGATGACATAGTCAGGCTTGATCTCCTTCAGCGCCTCGAGAAAGCAGACCCCTTCGAAGAGCTCCTCCACCACGCTCCCCACAACATAGACGCGGCCGCTGAACGGGCCGCCGATGCCGGCGAGGCTCGCCACGGCGTGGAGCATGACGCCGAATGAGGCCTTCATGTCCGACGCCCCCCTGCCACAGAGCCGCCCGTTCACCACCGAGCCTGCGAAAGGGGGCGTCCCCGGATCCCACTCCGAGGCCTTCGCGCTCACCGTGTCGAGGTGGCCGGTGAGGAGCACCGTGGGCCCCTCGCCGCTGCCGACAACCATCTCCGCGATGAAGTTCCCCATCCGGTCGGAGCGGGCGCGGGGAAAGCCGAGCCGGCTCCCCACCTTGATCAGGTGCTTCACGAGCGCCTCCTCCTGACCCGAGAGCGTCGGAAAGCTGATGCACTCCTGGATACACGCGACAACATCTTCAAAAGGGACCGTTTTCACTGTTTCTTGAGATCCACCCTGAACTGCTTTACCGCCGCCTTCGCCCCCGTAAGATCCTTGCCACACCGATAGCCGGTGATATTCACCTCGGCGACGGCGTCGGGCCTCAGGCCGTAGCGTACGATCTCGCTGTGGATCGTGTAGAGGACGGTGAAGTCGAGCCCGCGGATCATTCCCTGCGGCACCGCGGGAAGTATCTTGCAGACCTCGTTGGCGATCCCGGTCCGGGGCGGCGCCACATAGCCTTCTTTCTTCTTGATCATTGCGTTCTCCCTTCGCGCGCTTGCGCTTGCATCTTCATATTACCGTTGCCGGCGGCCTGTAAATGGCGCGACATTATAGGAACATTGCTCCTGAATGTAAAATGGAATCGGCGCTCAAATAGGCGCTCACCCGTAATCAGTCATAGTAGGGCACCCTTAAGGGTGCCCTACGGTTCTGAGTGTGGGTTATTCTTCAGCTTTGTATATCCCCCCTTTAATTGTCCCATTACGCTCATCCGCAGCGCCCTGTAAAGACATCTGCGAGGCTCTCTGTTCGGGACACCTCGCAAGTGCGGGCCCTCGAACGGCCCGTTACCCCCGGGGCATACGTTGCGGCGGACCCCCTTAAAAGCACACCACTCCCCGGGATTTGACCAGTGCCGCCCTTGCCGCCCGGTCTCCTCTGTGTTATCTTAGCTTCAGCCGCTCGATCAGGGGAAGCCCATGTACGCGGAACAAGCACATGCATCTCCGATCGCCACTCTTCCCGGCACGGGTTATTTCTATCCCTTTGCCCTCGCAGCAGTCATGCTTCTCGCAATAGCCCTCCGCCTGAACAATCTGGCGCCGGTTCCCTTCAGGAGCCCCGACGAGTGGGCGCACACCAGCCAGGCGAAGGTTATTTCGCGGGATGGAGTCCGGGGGTTGCCGGGTCTCGTCGCTCAATTCAACGCCTATAGAGATTTTTGGATCTATCCGCCGCCCACGCGCATAGGCTACACATGGCCCATCTCCATATTGATGCGGCTGACGGGGCGCACAGGTCCCGAGTTGGGTGCCTCCCTCTCCTGCGCATGCAGCATCCTCTCGCTCCTGCTGCTCATCCTCATGGGGCTCAGGTTCTTCAATCCCCCGATCACCCTCATCGCCCTCCTGTTCATGTGCGCCTCTCCCCTCGACCTGGCAATTGCACGACGGGCATGGGCGGATTCCATGCTCGGGCTTGTGAATCTCGCCTGCCTCTACCTCTCCTGCGAGATCACGCGCGCGCCGAGACGCACCGCGCCCTACATACTCCTGGTCCTGTCCGGCAGCATCGCGGTTTTCATCAAAGAGACGGGCCCGCTGGCCTTCGGCCTGTGCGCCGCGTGGATTGCCGTCATCCTCATTGTCCGCGAACACGCCGGCCGGCGCGCCGCCCTCCTGATTCTCGTGAGCATTCTCGGCCTCGCCATAGCGGCGGGGATTCTTACGGCCGTATGCGGCGGCATCAGTCAGGTCGCCGCAGTATTGCGGAATTTCAAGGCGGCGAGGAATTTCGGCAACTATGGCATCGAGTACCAGAACGGACCCTATGCGCAATTCCTTCAGCTCTTCTGGCTCACGAGCCCTGCAGCGGTTGTCATGGGGTTCGTCGGCATAGTGGCGCTGCTCCTGGGAGGGGATCGCACCATCTCTCCCGCGGCGGCGGGGGAGAGCAACTTCCACCTCGCACGGATCTGGACCGTTCTCTTCTCGGTCATCTTCACCGCGATCTGGATGCTCACCCCCCAGGGGCAGAACTTTCGCTACCTGTATGTGGTCATGGCCGCGCTTTATTTCATGGCCGGTTTCGGGGTCTGGCTGCTGCTCTCATGGGCGCGCGCCCGGCTGGCGAGAGAGCCTGCCCGCGCCTGCCTCGTGCTGGCCGTCATTCTCCTGATCGGCGCCGCCGTGCGCGACTACCGGTGCTTCACGCGGGTGTTTCGCGGAGATCTGATCCTCGATCTCTCGGTAAAGGTACTGCGGGACAACTGGCGCTGATGCGTTTGCGCTCCGCCCCTGCCCATGATAGACTATTATCAATGAATGAATGGCGCCGCGCCCTTCCGGGACACCGTACGGGCATGATAGCCATCGCCGCATGTGCGGCGCTGCTGCCCTCCCTGTGCTCCGCAGCCATCCTCTCCCTCGGTTATGCCACCGGTGAGCCCGGCGACTCGGTCAGCGTCTCGCTCAGCCTCGATCCCTCCGACTATGTCACCAATTTCCAGTGCTCGTTCCGGTACGACACACGCCTCCTCACGCTCCGCGACATCTATCTGAGCGACGGGGCCGCCGAAAACGGCATCTCCCGCCTCTGGTATAACGATTCGCCCGGCGGCGAAGTGGATGTAGAAACCGAGTCCTGGAACGGCGAATGGTGGCTCGAACAAATCAGCCGGCTGGCAATTGTGCGCTTTGACATCAATGAAAACGCCTACAGCGCGACCGCCGCGCTCACCTTCGTCGGCATTGCGTACTATGAGCGCAACGACGACGGCCGCTGGCAGTCAACAACGACGCAAAACGGAGCGATCACGATCATCTCTTCACGACCCACGCCCACCCCGACGCCGCTCCCGGGCAAACCGCCCTCCCTCACGTTGAGCATGGGGTCAGGCACGGTGCTCACACCCGGTCAACCGCTCACGCTCAGCTTTAACCTCTCGGCACAGGCCTGGGACGGCATCCGCGCCGATGCCTACATCTGGGTGGCAATGCCGGACGGCTCGCTGCTCTATGTCAACCCCCGGCTTGAGTTCGTCACAACGCGCGCCGCGCTGGCGCCGAAGATCACGATAGAGGATATGCAGGGGGACGTGCAGTTCGGCCCGGTTCCCCAGGGCATACCCTATGGCGCCTATACCTTCTACGGGACGCTCACCTACCCGCGCAAGAGCCCCACCAAGAAGGCGAACAGGATTTCAAACACCGCATCCGCTGGATTCCATATCGTAACTCCCACCCCCACGCCGCGGCCTTAGCCCCAGCTGGCGTTTCTATTATTTCGTGCCGGGTGTCACTTCTTCGGAGAGCTCCACGAACTCTTTCGCCGCTCTCCACTTATCACTGCATTTCTGGCGGAGGGGGAGGGATTCGAACCCACGATACCCGTAAGGGTATACCGGTTTTCAAGACCGGCGCTTTCGACCGCTCAGCCACCCCTCCTGATAGCTATATCATACTCTAATGCAAGCCATTGCACAATGCTTCCAATATAATACTCCGTCAAGATATTTGGCTCGGGGCCTATACAGGGCCCATTAGAATTCGGTTATATCAGAATTATTGTACCACTTTTCGCAGGCAAAGTTAGCCATCATCGGAATAACAATCTACTTTTCCGGCTAGTTTGGCATCCCCATCATCCAGTCGGACATCTGAAGATAATGCGGGCAGGGTGGAAACCAGGGGGGGCAGGTCAGGGGAACGAACCCGACTATTATTCCCAGCGTATAGTGGCGGTCTGACCCCGGAGTTTTCGTATCTGGCCGTCGGCGGGAACGCTCCCATCGGGATTGAACAGTTTTCCAGTGGCTATATGCGGATTGCCGGCATAGAGACAGGTTGTTAAGAGGAGTGTTGCGACACATGAGTACACGAAACAAAGCACCTTCTTCCTGCTCATGTACCTTCTCGCCGCGTCTTCATGAAGAATGCGCCACTACTTCAGCGATACATCCTTTATCAGTTCCGGGTCCTGAGGCGTGAGCTTATGCTTGACGGAGCAGGACGTTCCATGGGCCTTGTCTGAAAACTCCATTTTCAGGACGTCCCCGCTCTTCCACTCTGTGGGGAAGTTCGCAACGACTATTTGAAACCAGCCACCCTCATATTGGCAGCCGGTTGATTTCTCCGTGAGCACCTCGCCGGGGCGGGAGGAGATATACGCCTTAAAGCTCACGGCGCTGTCCGGGGGAAC
>JAPLCY010000358.1 GCA_026391995.1 Candidatus Auribacterota bacterium | reverse complement strand
AGGTCGAGGTCGTCGAGGGGATTAAAAACGGCAGCGCCATGCATGGCGTGATTCGCAGCCTGATTGCCAATATGGTGCACGGGATATCAGAGGGGTATGCGAAGACGCTCCAGATTGTGGGCGTCGGGTACAAGGCGAAGGTGGAAGGGCCGCGGCTTGAGCTCCAGCTCGGTTTTTCTCACCCGGTTGTGTACGCTATCCCCAAAGAGATAAAAATCACCCCGGGGAAGGAGAACACGCTGATGATCAGCGGCTGTGACAAACAGCTTGTCGGCCAGGTGGCCGCCGAAATCCGCCATTTCTATCCGCCGGAACCGTATAAGGGTAAGGGCATACGGTACACAGATGAGCACGTGCGGCGGAAGGCTGGCAAGGCCGTCGCTACCACGACGTAATACGTATATACGGAGATAGATACTATGATTGGGAATAAAGACGCGCGCTGGAGAAGGAAGATGCGCATACGCCGCAAGATTCATGGGAGCGCCCAGCGGCCGCGACTCAGCGTCTTCCGTAGCAACACGCATATCTACGCCCAGCTCATAGACGATGATACAGGGATGACCGTTGCCGCCGTTTCGACAATGACTCCTGGTTGCCGTGAGAAAACGGCAGGTGCTGGACGGAAAGAGGCGGCAAAGATAGTGGGCGGGGCGATCGCGGAATTGGCGAAGGCCAAAGGGATAGACAAGGTGGTGTTTGACCGCAATCGCTACCGGTTCCATGGCAGGGTGAAGGAGCTTGCCGAGGGAGCGAGGGCGGGAGGGTTGGAATTTTAAATTGCAAATCGCAGATTATAAATTTTAAATTTCCAATTATCAATTTACAATTTCCAATGTTTTGCAAAAGGAGGATGTGGTGCTGGATAAACGAGAGAAGGGAACTTCCGATGCTCAGGAGAAAGTGGTCAGCATCAACCGGTGCGCCAAGGTGGTCAAGGGAGGGCGGCGGTTCAGCTTCAGCGCGCTGGTGGTAACGGGGGATCGCAACGGGCATGTCGGGTATGGATTCGGCAAGGCCAATGAGATCGCCGATGCGATCAGGAAGGCGTCGGAGGCCGCGCGGAAGCAGTCGATATTCGTGGAACGGTCCGGAAACACCATCCCTCATGAAATCCTGGGCGGCTACGGGGGCGCGAGGGTGATCCTCAAGCCCGCAGCGCCGGGAACCGGGATCATTGCGGGGGGGGGGATGAGGATCGTGCTGGACCTGGCGGGCGTGAAGGACGTGCTTGCGAAGTCGCTCAAGTCGAATAATCCGATCAACGTGGTGAAGGCGACATTTGACGCCCTTGAGGGGCTGCGCACCAGGGCTCAGGTGCTTCACTCAAGGGGGCTTGACTAAGGTGAGACTTGACCAGGTGAGGAATAATCCGGGGGGCCGGAAGAAGACGAAGCGTATCGGGAGGGGCCCCGGTTCAGGACACGGGAAGACGAGCTGCAGGGGGCACAAGGGCCAGAAGGCGCGCTCGGGCGCGTCGATCCGCCCCGGCTTTGAGGGCGGCCAGATGCCCCTCATACGGCGGTTGCCGAAGCGCGGTTTCCGCAGCCAGAAGCGGAACCGCATGGAGCCGGTCAATGTGGAATCCCTCAATGTGTTTGACGAGGGCAGCACGGTGGATCGCGCCGCGCTCAAGGCCCGTGGGCTCATCAAGGAGCGTGACGCGGGGATCAAGATCCTCGGCGACGGCGCATTGACCAAACGCCTCACGGTGGTGGCTGATGCGTTCAGCTCATCGGCGAGAAAGAAGATAGAAGAGGCGAAGGGGCGGGTGGTGAAGCCATCGAGCGATCGAGCCATCGAGCCATCGAGGAACGGCGAGGCGGCGAAGGGTGAGGCGGCAAAGGGCGTGAAGGGTGAAGCGTAATGCAGTAGATGCGCTTCAAGGGTCATGCAACCGGAGTGAATAATGATAGCTGCGTTTAGAGACATGTTCAAGATCAGCGAGCTGAGGAGCAGGATACTCTTCACG
>JAPLCY010000360.1 GCA_026391995.1 Candidatus Auribacterota bacterium | reverse complement strand
CCAGCACCAATGCCGCGAGCTACAACAGGGGAGAGTATTTCGCACTCAGCATAGAATTGTGGCCTGACAGCGCGAATATGTTCAATAATTATGTTGACCTGTATCTGGCCATGCGCACCCCCGGGGGCCAGCTGCTATTTTTGTCGAAAGGCCAGTGGAAAACATCGGCTCGTGCCTCGTATAGCGGCCTGGCGATAGGCACTCAGTGCTCGTTTAACGTGGGTGCGTTTAAGCTCGGCCCGAAATACGCTCCCGGCATGTACACCATCTACGGCGTCCTCAACACGCCTAGGACATCGGTATACCGCAGCGCGAACTGGCGTTCGGCACTCGCGACAACCACATTCATCGTGAATTGACTCTCCGTATCCCCTCCTCAGTCAAATGGCTTCCTTTCGAACGATACAGCGTGGCGCAGTGTATTGGATCACTTACGGGGGGTAGCCGCGGATATACGCGGATAGACGCTGATTTTGAATTAGGCTTCGCAACTGTGGGAGAGGCATCTTGCCCCGATTATCGCGGCTGGAAGCGCTCCCACATTTATTGAAATTCCTAAACATTGAATTAGAGCTTTTGGTTATCTTCCGTTTTGTGTGGGTACTTTTAGATTTCCTCCCCCCTTGAGGGGGATTCAAAGGCAGGTGATGAACTGTCTTCAACCAGAACGAGATCCAACGAGCACCCTGAACCTTTTATCTCATCCCCATCCTGACCCTCCCTTCCGCCGAAGGCGCCTGCCTGCCGCCTGCCTGCCGGCAGGCAGGGCAAGCAGGCGCGCAAATCCGCGGCAGAACCACACGTAATCTGCGGCGATTTGATTATCCCCCTGTGTAACTGATACGGCGCAGCAGGTTTTGCCATTTGTCATTTCCTCATCCCTGTGCTATATATATGGCGTTTACGATGACCGGTGTATATCGGTAACTGTCATCTAGCACGCCAATTAGGTTATCAGGGAGATATGAAGCGGCTTCTCATCCTCTACGGGTTCGAACATTCCGGACACCACGCCGCGGCCCTTGCGCTTCAGGATGCGTTCCGGGAGATGCGTCCGGATCTCGATATTGTACTCCTCAATTACTTCCTGTACGCCAGCAGGATACTCGAGCGGTTTTCCACGCGTGTTTTTTTTCGGATGATCAAGAGCACGCCGCGCCTGTGGGACCGTATTTACCGGAATCCCCTGAGCGAGGAGCGCTTCACGAGATTCCGTCAGTTTGTCAGGAGCTGGGCGTCGCGGGGGCCCGATGACCTGGTGCGTGAGTACGCGCCGGACGCCATCGTATGCACGCAATCGTTCGCCTGCGGCATGATCAATGATTTTAAAGGCGGCCGCCGAGCCGGTATTCCGCTCTACGCCGCGCTCACCGACTACTCGGTGCCGCCATACTGGCTCTACGACCGCATCGATCGTTACTTCGTCGCATCCCCGGAGGCGCGCAGTTTGCTGGTGGGGCAGGGGGTTGACGGGGCGCGCGTGCTGGATTCCGGGATCCCGATCAGGCTGTGTTTCCAGAGCCTTCCCTCCCGGGAAAAGGCGCGGCGCATCCTCGGGATTGCGTCCCCCCGCCCGAGGGGGCTGCTCATGGGGGGGTGGACCGGTTGGGGCGCTCTCGCCCGTCGTGCCATGGAGATCCAGCGGCTGAACCGGGATGCCGACCTCGTTGTGGTGGCGTG
>JAPLCY010000098.1 GCA_026391995.1 Candidatus Auribacterota bacterium | reverse complement strand
TTAAATAGTCGAATCCTCCATATTTGACCCACAGAGCCATGCTATTTGGATTTTCGTCGCTCGCAGGGCATGTCACATCCGCCTTTTCCTCTCCAATGACTTTTTTGTTGGCGGCAACGACGGTCACTGTTACACCGCCATTGCTGTAAATGACGTCCCCGGGGGCAACGTTATTTCTATTATAATCTCCGGAGCCGCAAGCGGCACAATGATCAGCGTGGAAATGGGATTTAGTAGTTATGCTCCCACTCGCGCAATCGATCGACATTGTTGTCGAATCAGGAAAGGTAATTAGATGGCCCTCATAATAACCAGTATAGGTAGTGATAGTCAGTATGTTGGAGGATTCACGCGCCGCTTCTGCGGCACTAACTTCTTCTGTTACGTTGAATTCAGCCGAGTCGAAGCCAAGATATCCGCTCCTTGATAATTTGCTGGGGTATGCGACGAGCGCCGCGTAAACCTTATAGGAACCGGCGGAAACCGTGCTGGGGAGTAGGGCAGGGATGTCTAGTGTAATAGGTCGGTCTATCGGACCCGCATCCGTGATAATAGGATAGATCCCTTGAGCAAATGAACCGTCCCCGCGCAATGAATATATTTCGCCGTCGGGCGTAACAAAAACTACGTATCCGGATACGCGTAAAGGAACGGCGCTGATGTCGAATGACAACATCAATGGTTCCCCGGGGTAAATATTATTTTTACTGATGTGTAAAAAAAGCGCGGAATGGTCATTGTCGCTCGGTATGACTGTTTGGGCGGATGCGGTGAGCGGCAGGCAGCAGAGGAAAAAGATGGAGAGGAGAGCACACAGGAGCATATATCGTGGTGCATACGAGAACACATCACGCAGCGCACCCTTCATGGTGCAACTGACGAAGAACACTCCACGACGAGAGGACATACTGCCACCCCCCGCACCTTGATACGATCACAATACCCCTACCTATAATGTCTGGTGGGAATGTGGGGGAGTCAAACTATTATAAAAAATAACTGTCGAGTAGAGTGAGCGTATGACATAACATACTGCTCTCTAATAAGTTACGTACTAATTATCTAGGCGAATATACTATGACAGAGATAGCGCCTCATCGGGGAATGGAATAATTGGTTTGTATCAAGCTGCAGGACAGTATGTTGCCTAAAACGTCTTCATGTCGAGCTTGCCGAGATACCAGCTAATGCACTGGTTGCCAAAGAGTAACGCTATTACCGCCGCCGCGCAAAGGTACGGGCCGAATGGCAGGCGCGATCCCAGGCGGGCCCTGCCGGAGGCGATGAGCGTGAGGCCGACAGCGGATCCGATAAGCGAGGCAAAGAAAGTGGTGAGGAGGATCAGCGCGGGGCCCAGGAGTGTGCCGAAGTAGGCCATGAGCTTTACGTCGCCGAAGCCCATGGCCTCTTTTTTTAATGCCCTGGTCCCGATGATCCGGATAAGCCAGAATATCCCGCCCCCCACAACAAGTCCGGCCAGCGAACGCACGATGGACGCTTGCCAGGTGTGGACCCCGTGGAGCGGCGGATAGACGAGGCTCGCCGCGATCCCGAACCCGATGCCGCCCAGGCTGATTTCATCCGGGATGATCTGATGTTCGAAGTCGACGAAGATCACGACAATGAGCGAGGCGACGAACATTATGGCGACGACCGCCATCGGGATAGCCGCCGCGTAGAAGATCCAGAGGCCGAGGAAGCACAAGGCTGTGAGAAGCTCGACGGCGGGATAGCGAATCGAAATCGGGGCCTTGCAGGCGCGGCAGCGCCCGGCAAGAATAATGTAGCTGAGGATCGGGATATTGTCGTACGGCTTGATCGGGGCGTTGCACCGCGGGCAGTGCGAGGGGGGGGAGACGATTGATTCTTCCCGCGGCATGCGGTGGATGCAGACATTCGGAAAGCTGCCGACGATCGCGCCGAGACAAAAGATGAATGCATCCAGGAGCTCGTGCATGGCGTCTCAGACGCGGGGCGACGCCGTGCGCCGCTTCTGCCCGCGCCCACCGGCCCGTCGCCGCACGCGGCGTCCTGGAGGAGCTTCTCCCCGCGGACGAGCCTGATCGTCGCTGTCGGGAGGGTCCGGTTGCCGCTCGAGATGCTGATGTAGTCGAGACGGAACTCCTCGGGGATCCCCGAAATCTCGTCCTCGATGAGCGCCTCCAGGTCGTCGTCGAAGATCGCCTTTTTCTTGTCGGCGAGCTCCTTGAATCGCCGGAATGCCTGGTCGAGCTCCGCTTCGGAGAGCCTATGCCCGAGCTCGCGCAGCCGTTCCTTGAAGGCGTGTCTCCCCGAGTGCTTGCCCATGACCATCGAGGTGCCGCGCCAGCCGACGGATTCCGGCGTCATGATCTCGTAGGTGGTGCGCTGTTTCAGCATCCCGTCCTGGTGGATTCCCGACTCGTGGGCGAAGGCGTTGTCGCCCACCACCGCTTTGTTGGGCGGCACCGCGATGCCGGTGAGGCGGCTCACCAAGCGGCTCGTCTTCCATATCTGCCGTGTGACGATCCCGGCGCGGACCGGATAGAGATCGGGGCGGGTCTTTACC
>JAPLCY010000380.1 GCA_026391995.1 Candidatus Auribacterota bacterium | reverse complement strand
GTTGTACATGCGCTTCAGGGTGATCAGGCGCTCGGAGGTGAGGAGCAGTTCCTCCATCGTCGTGTCCCAGCCGGTGACAAAGTTGAGCCATTGGCTGATGATCTTCGGCCCCACGCGCCCGAGGAAGAGGAATTTGCAGAGCCCGAGCGCGTTGAAGAGCCCCTGGAAATTCTGCATGTCGTAGCAGATCTTTCCCTTCCCCTCATTCGTATGCGGGTCCGGAGGCGTGGTGTAGCCCATTTCAGGGAGGCGAACGCCCCGACCGAGGAAGTAGCTCAGGGACTCGAGGTGGCATGCGCCGCGGTTGCCGGTCGCGTAGTTCGCCGCCATGCAGGTGAAGGCGCGCGGGTCGTGGTACGGATATTCGAGCCCCTTCGTGTGGACCGCCCATGCCGAGGAGCCCTTCCCGATCTTTTCGGCGGCGCGCTTCACCCCCTGGCCGAGGAGTCTGGCGAAATCCCCCTGCCCGGTCCCGATGCGTTTCACGAGCTCGATCATGGCGGCCTTGTTGCCCCAGCGCAGATCGAGGCCGTCCGTGTCGGCCGCGGTGAGCGCCCCCTTCTCAAAACACTCCATCGCGAAGGCGATCACGCCACCGCAGGAAATGGTGTCCATCCCGAGCCGGTTGCACCGCTCGTTGGCGGCCATGATCGCCTCGTAGTCGTCGATCTGGCACATCGAGCCGAACGCCGCCAGTGTTTCGTACTCGGGGCCGTGGCCGTGGAGGGGGGCATAGGGGCCTGAATCCACCTTGATGATCTTGGCGCAGCGGATCGGGCAGCCGAAGCAGGCGTAGTGGCGATCGAGGGTTTTGGGGAGGAACGTCTGACCGCAGATCGCGGTCGCAGCCTCTTTCCAGCTCCCCTCGTACCAGTTCTTGATGGGCAGATCGCCGTGGAGTTCGACGGCTTCCACGCCGCCCGCCGTGGAGAAATCATGGAGGCCTTTGACCGCCTCGAGGATTTTCGGGATCTGTTCCTTCAGCCTTGCCCGCAGCCCTTCCTGATCCGCGATCGGGAGCTTTTTGCCGCCGCGCACCACGACCGCCTTGAGATTCTTCGACCCCATGATCGTGCCCATCCCGCAGCGCCCCGCTGCACGGGCAATGTAGCCGTCGAACATGATCGCCGCGAAGAGCACGCCGGCTTCTCCCGCGGGGCCGATGGAGGCGACGATCGCCTTCTCGTCCGTCTCCCGTTTCAGCCGGTCGCTTGTCTCGAAGGTGTCGAGCCCGCGAAGGTGCGAGGCGTCGCGCAGTTCGATCGCGTCATCGTTGATCCAGAGATAGACAGGGCGGGGGGCGCGGCCGGTGATATACACGCCATCCCACCCGCTCGCGGTGAACTGCTGGTGGAAGTGCCCGCCGGCGGCGGATTCACCCCAGATGCCGGTGAGGGGGGAACGGGCGCAGACATTGAACTTGCTGTCGCCGGGGAGGACCAGGCCGTTGAAGAGGCCGCGGATGAAGAGGAGGGGGCTCCCGGGGTCGAGCGGGTCGCGGGCGGTGTCGAGCTCGTCGTAGAGGAGCTTCGCGCCGATCCCGCTACCGAGGTAGAATTGCCGGTAGAGTTCGGGTGGAATGGCGCGTTCGCCCGTTTTCCCTGTGGTGAGATCAACGGTGAGAAGTGTGCCCCAGAAGCCGTATGGCATTGCTGTCAACCCCGTGCGTATCAGTATAGCATGCGCGATGTAGAATGAACATCGTGTCGCAGTCCACCGTGTGAGCGGCGGCGGTTAAGTCATCCACGGCCGGAGCCGTTGGCTTCAGCGGCGGCCCTTAACCGGCTGGCAGAGCTCGATGAGGACCCGTCCCGTCGAGGAGGGGTGGAGGAAGATGACCTCGTACTCGTTTCCCCGGGGGGTCGGGTTTTCGGTCACCAGCTGGATCCCCGCGGCGCGCAACCGCCGTATCTCGCCATGTATGTCATCGGTGCTCAGGGCGATATGGTGGATTCCCTCGCCGCGCTTCTCAATGAACTTTTGGACCGGGCTGCCCTCGCCGAGGGGCTCCAGGAGCTCGACCTTGACCTCGCCGATCCTGACCATTGCCACCCGCACCTTCTGCTCCGGGACATCCTGGATGCGGATATTCTTCAGGCCGAGGATGTCGCGGTAGAACGGAAGCGCGGCCTCGATGCTCTTTACCGCGATGCCGATATGGTCGATATGCGAAAACATGGCGCACGCTCCATTTCTGCGAGGATGTGTGTTTAACTTTGTGTGAACCGTATGGCTCCGATGATCTCCTCGGCGAGCGAGTAGGGATCCGCCTCGCCGCTCAGGATGCGCCCGGCATACGCATCGAGCGTCCCCGGCGCGGGAAGCTGCCCGGCGGCGAGCTCGACCAGCCGCGCGCGCACGATATCCACGAGCTGCTGCCGCTCGCGTTCCAACCGCTTACGATCGAGGAGGCCGCTGGACCCGAGAAACTCCCGGTGTCCCCCGATCGCGGCCGCGACCTTGTCAATGCCCGCGCCGTCGCGCGCGACCGTTTTGAGGATCGGGACCTCCCACCCCCGCGCAGGCTTGAGAGAGAATACCATCTCAATAGCCCTCGCGGCATGCTCGGCGCCGGCGAGGTCGGCCTTGTTGATGACCAGGATATCGGCGATCTCGGTCACTCCCGCCTTCATCGCCTGTATCTTGTCTCCCGCGTCCGGCGTGCAGACGAGAATGACGGTGTCGGCCAGCCCGGCGATGCCGACTTCGCTCTGGCCGACCCCCACGGTTTCGATGAGAATGACATCGCTGCCGAACGCCTCGAGCACCCGTGCCGCCTCCGCCGCGGCGCGGCTGAGGCCGCCGGTCCAGTCACGGCTTGCCATGCTGCGTATAAAGACGCCCCTGTCGGTCGCGTGGGTTTGCATCCGGACACGGTCGCCGAGCACCGCGCCGCCGGTGAGGGGGCTCGTGGGATCGATGGCGAGCACGCCCACGCGCTTCCCGCACGCATGGTAGTGGGCGATGAGGCGGTCGGCCAGGGTGCTCTTGCCGGAGCCGG
>JAPLCY010000038.1 GCA_026391995.1 Candidatus Auribacterota bacterium | reverse complement strand
CTTCGCTCGCCTAATCCACTGTCTCACGCGACTAGCCAGCTGGGCCACGCCCCGATAAAACAGCTATAAGCTATAAGCTGTAAGCTGTAAGCAGTAAGCAAAAAATAACGGAGCGACAGAGTAACAATACCCCCGCCTATTCTAAAATAGATATTTCATCACCACAAAGCCAAGTGCTATCAGTACCACAAAGAGTATCGGGAATATAGAGGTGTCGGATGCATACGGGGACCCCGCCGCGTAGGCGTAGAAGGTGAACCCGGCCTCCGTGACCACCCTGGCGCCCTCATGCGCCACACCGTACCACAGCCCCTTGCCCACCACAAAGGCGACGATGTAATTCACGACCGCGAAAAATTCGTGACCAAGATAGTAGCCGAACATCCCCCCCAGGACCGACCCGATAGTGCACACCGTGGCGTAATAAAAGGCGCGCTCGCGCCGCGCGAAAACGAGCGCGATCAGGAGGACATCCGGCGGCACGGGGAAAAACGAAGATTCGCTGAACGCCAGCAGGAACAATGCCGGTGTTCCGTACGGCGTATGCGCCCAGTGCAAAACCCAATCGTATAACCTGCGCACTATATGCATTTATTTTCCTTTTTTATTGTATTGAGTTACTCATGGGGGGACAAAGCCCCCCCCATCCTTACCCTTCCCCTCAAGCTCGCTCGCCTATGACGAGGGGGGAGGAAATGTGCTTGGGGAATCCTCAGGTCAGCCCCATTACCGCCTGTCTTCCTTCCAGCCGAACTTGCCCACCAGCGGGACAAACACGCAGCCGCAGACCGGCTCTTCGGTGACCGCGTCCCCCTCCCTCCGCACGACCATGAGCTCCTGCGACCAGCCTCCCCCCACCGGGATCACCAGCCGCCCGCCGGGCGTGAGCTGTTCCACCAGGGGCTTCGGAATCTGCGGGGCGCCCGCGGTGACGATTATCCCCTCGTATGGAGCGTGCTCCGGCCAGCCCTCTGTTCCATCAGCAGTGAGAAAGCGGACATTAGTATATCCCAACTCCCCGAGTATTGCCTCGGCTTTTTTTGCCAAAGCCGGGACCCGCTCCACCGTGTACACCTCCCGCGCGCACTCCGCCAGGATAGCCGCCTGATAGCCGGAGCCCGTCCCAATCTCAAGAACCCGTTCACCGCCCGCGAGCTGCAGACACTGCGTCATGCAGGCGACCATGTACGGCTGGGAGATCGTCTGGCCTTCGCCGATGGGGAGCGGATGGTCCTCGTATGCCGAATGATTGAGCTGCCCACCAACGAAACGGTGCCGGGGCACGCGGCGGAACGCCGAGAGCACCCGGGGGTCGGTGATCCCGCGGGGGATGAGCTGACGAGCAACCATCATTTCGCGGGCGGCGGCGCACTTATCCTTCGTGTCACTCATGCCGTGTACCGCACTCGTGCGCCCGGCGGCTCTTCACATGGCGAAGGAGCAGTTTGAAAAACCGTATGGCATCAAGGAATGGATTGATCTTGCTCGTCTCCGCGCCATAGATGGTCCTCACCGGCACGGTGCCTATCCTGCAACCGGCGCGGGCCGCGTCGATGAGTATCTCCGATTCGGTATCATACCGCTCCGTTCTGAAACACATGCTCATGAATGCCTTTTTGTTCACACAACGATAGCCGCACTGGCTGTCCGGAATCCGCTGCCCCGCCACTTTCGAGATGCAGAAGGAGGTAAACCGGTTGGTAAGATACCGGGTGAGCGGCATCCCCTCCGTGTTCCCCATGCGGTTGCCGACAATGATATCCCCGTCACCCCGCCGTGCCGCCTCTAAAAAGAGGGGGATTTCGGCGGTGTCGTGCTGCCCATCGCCGTCGAGGACAATCACCACGTCATATCCCCCATCAAAGGCGCTTCCCATGCCGGTCTTCATGGCCACACCCATCCCGCGATTCTTCTCGTGTAGTATCACCACGGCCCCCGCCCGGCGCGCCGCCTCCGCGGTACCATCCGATGAACCGTCATCGACGACAATCACCTTCGGCAGATATACCCGGACTCCGGCCACCACGGCGCCGATGTGCTCAGCCTCATTGAATGCGGGGATCACCGCGCAGGCGTTCATGAGTAATGCCTCAGTCTCGTGGGGTTAGCACACCCCCCACCCTTTCCCTCCCTCCGAAAGGCGCCTGCCTGCCGGCAGGCAGGGACAAGCCTCAAGCTCGCTCGCCTATGGCGAGGGGGGGAGGGAATTTGATCGAGGCCCCCCTGTAACTGAGGTCGCACGTTCATGAGTTCATTTCCATACCCTGTAGAAGGCAAACCATTGCGAGGGGTAACGGGCAATGTAGCGCTCGATCACCCCCACCATGGCGTTGTTGATGACGTCTATCCTCCGCTCAAGCGGCAACCCTTCATCCACGCGGATCGGTTCCTCGATGTAGAGCCTGAATCTTCCGTCGGCCTCCTGCACGCAGAAGGCGGGGACAAGGGGAGCGCCGCTCCGCGCCGCGATCTCCGCCGGCCCGCGGGGGATGGTGGCCTGCCTGCCGAAGAAACTGACCGGGTGGCCGTTGCCGTTGAGATCCCTGTCAGAGACAAGCGCCAGCATCTCTTTCGCGCGCAGGGCGCGGAAACAGCCGCGGGCAGCCTGCCCGTAGTGGATCAGCCGGATGCCGCCCCTGTCGCGAAGATCCGAAAAAAACGCGTTGACCCGCCCGTCGGGCAGTCTGAGCGCGACCGCGTGCAACGGAAAGCCCATGGCGGCGGTCGCCGCCGCGCCCATCTCCCAATTGCCGACATGCGCAGTGACCGAGATGAGCCCCTTCCCGCGCCTGAACTCTTCCTCAAAACGGTCGAGGCGCTCTATCGAAAGCAGACCCGATTTGAGGTCGCTCCTGACCTGGTCGACCCGCATGAAGTCCACGATATGTATGGCGAAATTCTCAAACGTCTCGCGGGCGAGCCGGATGATCTCCCTCCTCCCCTCCGGCGACTCGACGTCCCTCCCACCGCAGCGGAGGACGTGCGTCAGGTTCGCGATGACGGCCCGGCGAGCCGGACCGTCGAACATAAAGCACGCGTCGGCGACCCTCCTCCCGAACCATACGCAGATCGAGCGAGGGGCAATCCTGATCCCGGACCAGGCGATTTTATACGCAATAAAGAGAGGCATGGGCTCCTTCGAGAACTGAACGGACGATGGTGCTCGCGGCCCCGGGCCTTGCGACGGCGCAGGCGCTGAGTGACATCGCTTCACGCAGGCTCGGCTCGTGGATGAGGCGCGCGACGATCGCGGCAGCATTCGCGGGTCCGGTCGCGGCCACGGCTGCCCCATGCCCGCAGAGGAACGACGCGTTCGCCCTCTCCTGGCCGGGGAGTATGTGCACCAGGACGGCCGGAAGCCCCGCGGCAAGGGCCTCCGCCGAGGTCATGCCGCCCGCTTTGCCGACGAGGACGTCCGCGGCGCGCATCAGCAGATCCACGCGATCAACATATTCCAGCACCCGCAGCCGCGACCCCGGCATGGAGGCGTGACGGGTGAGCGCCCTGTGCATCTCCCTGTTTCTTCCCGCCACCACAACGATGTCGGCATCCCGGTTCAGCCGCTGGATCTCCATGGCAAGACGGTCGAGAGCGCCCCAACCGCTCCACCCCCCCATGATCATCACCATCGGGCGGGGGGACGCAATCCCGAGGATGCGCCGCGCCT
>JAPLCY010000188.1 GCA_026391995.1 Candidatus Auribacterota bacterium | reverse complement strand
AGGGCGTCGATCTGTCCCTTGACCCGCATCGCCGCGATCGCGGCCGCCATCGCGGTGCCCGCCTTCGCTGCGACCATCGAGCCGGCGACGATGGGCCCCATTTCCCGCACGCACGCAAGCGCGACGAAGATCCCCACCATGTTCTGTCCCCCGAACTCCCTGAAGGCGTGGTAGCCCTGGAGGGCAATGTTGGCGCCGATGAAGAGGGAGACCGGAACGACGATGGAGAGCGACTGCACGCCGGTCCGGTAGAGCTCTTCGAGCACGTTCAGGAAGAAGGGGGGGGCGGCAATCGTCCATCGCGCAACGCGCGCGGCGAAGATCCCCCAGCGCCCGACCCCGGCGATCGGTTCCCACAGTCGTGCCCGCACTTCGGCGGAAGCCATGCCGTTGCCCCCCCTCATTGCCACAGCGCGAAGAGCGCCGTGGTCAGGAAATAGTTCACGCCCAGAAAGGCGATGATGGAGCGCACGACCGCCCTGTTGGCCGCCTGCCCCACCCCCTCCGCCCCGCCCCGGACGTGGTAACCGTAGTAGCAGCTGACGACCCCGATGATGAAGCCGAAGACGGCGGTCTTCACGATGCCGCCCCAGATATCGACCGGGTGGATGAAGCTGTAGAGGTTTGCCATGAAGGCGCCGCGGTTCACGCCCTTTACTACCACGGCGGTGAGATAACCGCTGGCAATGCCGCTCGCGCAGGCAATGGCGTTGACGAGCGGGCACATGATGGTGAAGGCGATGACGCGCGGCAGGATCAGGTAGCGGAGCGGATTGACGGCCATGACCGAGAGTGCGTCTATCTCTTCTTTCACGCGCATCGTGCCGAGTTCGGCGGCGGCGGTGCTCCCCGCCTGCGCCGCCATCATGATGCCGCAGAGTCCCGGGGAGAGTTCGCGGAGGAGCGAGACCACGAGGATGCTCGAGAGCATGCGCTCCACGCCGAAGAGGGAGACGATGTGCAGCCCCTGGAGCGTGATCACCATGCCGAACGGTGCGACCACCCCGATGGCGGGGAGGAGGCAGCGCTCGCCGACGCGCGCCATCTGGCGGAGGGTCTCGGTGACGAAGAGCGGTCTCCTGAAGAGGCAGGCAATGCTCCTGAGCGAGAAGAGCGTTATGGAACCAGTATGCTGGATGAATGCCGCCATACAGTCGCTGGGCCTTTCGCCGCCGGCTGCCGTCCTGCCTCCGGACGTTATACGGATATCATAACACGGCTCCACCCCATTCGCGGTGAAAAAACATAGAACAAACCATTGAGAACACAGAGGGCACCGGGATAACGACAACGATATAGCTCACACTGTAGTGTGCGACCATCGGCCAACGACCAGCGATTAGGGGAGTCAGCCGCGGATTTTCGCGGATACACGCGGATTTATCCCGACTCCCAGAAAACCATCCCGGTTCCACCGTGGATGGATGAATGGGCAGCTGGGTTTCCCGAGGTTACGCTCGGGATAGTCAGTTTAGGAACCACGCGCTTGCGCGTGGGGCTCCATATAACCGAAAGCGCACACCGGAGCACACACAATGGCTCACACAGTAGCGCACACTTCAGTGTGCGATCAACGGATCAACGAGCAGCAGACAAGGTTTCCAACCGTGCCTGCCTGCCGCCTGCCTGCCGGCAGGCAGGGTAGGCAGGGATTGGACAAATTGGGCGGATTTTAAGAAGGGGATAAAAAACCCCCCGGGATTGAACCCGGGGGGTCTGTCACACACGATGTATATCGAATGATCAGAATGGCACGTTGTAGCTCACCATCGTCCTGTTCTTATCCATCTGGAGGGCAAGGCCCTTGGTGTTCTGCTTGGCCGTTCTCCAGGCATCCCATGCGCTCACGCAATGGGTCGCGATCATACCGCCCGCGCCGGCCATGCACACCATCTTGGCATCGTTTCCCGCCCCGCCTGCCGCAAAAAAGGCGAGCACGAATATAGAGCCGGCTTCCGCCGCGATCATCGCCGCGGTCTTCCATGTTTTTAGCTCACCGTTATACCATTGGCCGAGGCCGGGGACAGCCAGTGACATCAATCCCGCCTTCGTGGGATTATTCTCTTTTCCGGTCAATATCCAACCGGAGCCCTGAGTTGCCGGTGCGGCACTGACTGCCGCGGGGGCTTCGGTCGTCGCCATGGGTCCGTCACCGGCGAGCAACGGCGCGACACCGTACACGGAACCGCACGTCAACGCGAGAACGACAGCCACAAATTTCTTCAACACCCACCTCCTTTGGCCATACAGCCGTGTAAGAGATTATACGCAATGCACCTCCATTGCGCACCATACTACAAGGGCTCGCAGAGTGTCAAGCATTAATGCAAAATATTTTTCGCTTCCCTCAGGTCACCGGGAGATGCGCCGGAACCTCGCGGATCCCAGCGGGCAGTTTTATCCTGAGGC
>JAPLCY010000206.1 GCA_026391995.1 Candidatus Auribacterota bacterium | reverse complement strand
TGCGAGGAGGCGCCCTGCCTGGCCGCGTGCATCAGCGGCGCCATGCATCGCGACAGGGAAACCGGGGCGGTACTCTGTTCGCAGGAACGTTGCGTCGGCTGCTGGTCGTGCATCATGGTGTGCCCGTTCGGGATCATCTTGAGAGATACTCGGGGGCGCACGGTGGCGACCAAGTGTGATCTCTGCCCCGACAGGGATATACCGGTATGCGTACAGGCTTGTCCGAATGAAGCGCTGGTGTATGAAGAGCATGAGAAAAAACGCTAACTCCCATTATGTGATTATCGGCAACTCGGTCGCCGGCATCGCGGCTCTCGAAGCTATCCGGGAAATCGATCACGAGCATCCCATCACGATCATCGATCGTGAAGCCCATGAGGTTTACTCAAGGCCCCTCATCTCATACTTCCTCGAGGGACGCGTGGATGAGAGCCTGATGCATTTCCGTCCCCCCGATTTCCATAAGAAGATGAAAGCCCGTATACGACTCGGCACTCAGGTAACGGGAATCGATGCGCGTCGAAAGCAGATTACCCTCGGTAGGGACGGCCGCCTCGGTTATGAGAAGCTCCTCATTGCGGTGGGCGCGGAACCGGTGACGCCACCCATCCCGGGGCTTGACGGACCAGGCGTGCATACCTTCACGACCTGGGACGACGCGATTGCGCTGAAGCGAAATGTGAAAAAAGGGGCGCGGATCGTCGTGATGGGGGCCGGACTCATCGGCATCAAGGCGGCTGAGGGACTCAAGGCGCTCGGCGCGCGCGCCACGATCGTGGAACTCGGCGACATGCCGTTCCCCGCGGTCCTTGACAACGAGGCGGGGAGAATTGTTGCGGCACATATAAGGAAAAACGGCGTGAGGCTCATTCTTTCCCGGCGGGTTAAAGAGATATGCCGCAAGAGCAGCTCTATCGTGTCGGCAATAGTGGATGGGGGGGAAGAGATACCGTGCTCGCATGTGCTGGTTGCGGTCGGTGTCAGGCCCCGTCTCGAGCTATGCCGCGGCACCGGCATCAAAACAAGGACAGGCATTCTCGTGGACAAGTTCATGGCCACCTCCGTGAAGGGGATCTATGCGGCGGGGGATGTGACCGAGGCATTGGCCCTCAGCGGCGGGCGGAAAAACACACCCATCTGGCCGCTTGCCTATGAGCAGGGGCGCGTCGCCGGCGGGAACATGGCAGGGGAAAAGAAGGTGTATAAGCCGGGCACGCAGATGAATTCGATCGAGGTGTTCGGTCTCCCCCTGATAACCCTTGGAGATAGCGCCTCGAATATTCGGGGCGGCGAGGCGCTCACGTTTCGCGGCAGGGGCACACCGGTATACAAAAAAATCCTCCTGAAAAAGAACCGCATCGCGGGGGCCATCTTCGTGGGAGAGATTGAGCGGGCGGGTATCATTGCCGGGCTCATGCTCGACGGAACCGATGTGACCACGTTCAGGGAGGAGCTGCTCAAGGAGAGTTTCGGTTACATCTATGTGCCGCGTCAGAATCGCGCACGGTATATCGCGCCAATCGAGGTGTGAGGATGCATATTGATGCTTCCGGTTTAGGCTACCGCGCCCTGAACGAGGAGATTCATAAAGCCCTCTCGGCAGGGCGACGTGATATCACGCTCGAGCATGTTCTGGGCCAGCGTTACATATGCGCTGGCATCAAGGAAGCCATCCGCATGCGCATCGAGGGGATACCCGGTAACGACCTCGGCGCATTCATGGATGGTCCCCGGATCGAGGTGATGGGAAATGGTCAGGATGCCATTGCCAATACAATGAACGGCGGCCGCATTGCGATCCATGGCCACGCAGGAGATGTCCTCGCATACGGCATGAGAGGGGGAGAACTCTTTATTCGCGGCAGCGTCGGCTATCGAGTAGGCATTCACATGAAGGCATTCAGGGATTCTGTGCCCGTGCTCGTCATCGGCGGGAGTGCTCGCGATTTCCTTGGCGAATATATGGCCGGCGGAATCATCATCGTCCTCGCGCTCGATAGCAACGGAATCCCTCCAGCAGGGTTTTGCGTCGGCAGCGGGGCTCATGGGGGGGTGATCTATATCCGCGGTTCTTTGAGAGAAGAGCAACTCGGCAAGGAGATCCGCCGGGTGAAAGTGACCGGCGAGGATCGCGCCCTTCTCACGGAGCAGATCACTTCCTTCTGCCGCACCCTGGGCATCAAGGGAGCCGATGCCATCCTCCGTTCTCGATTTAATAAATACGTCCCGCTGAGCCACCGCCCGTACGGCAAATTGTACGCATATTGAGAGTCGCAGCCATGCATGGTATGAGGCTGCTTTGATCAGGTTAAACCTTTGCAGGATAATGCGGCACGGGCGGAGAGTTATTTCACCGGTTCACGTCTTTTCGATAATACTCACGATCGCTTCCGACATTATCTTTTTCCTGAACTTGCGCGGGAACACGCGCACCGTATTGTGGTCCACGACATCGCCCCTCATCGGGGGGTGGCCCAGCTTTTCAGCGCACCACTCGGTGAGCGTCGGGACGCGCCCCTCCGGGAATACGCCTTTCCAGTCAAGACCGAGCGTGGACGCCACCGTGGTTATGGGGACGCCCCCTCCCATGATCCACGAGGAACCGTATGGGTGGATGCGCGTCGAGGCGCGGTCGAATTCGTCCTCGATTTCACCCACGAGCTGCTCGATGATGTCCTCCAGGGTCACCATGCCCAAAATCCGGCCGTTTTTCCCCGCAATGATGACGATATGTGTTTTCTCGTGCATCATTTTCTCGAGCACGTGGGAGAGCGACATATTCTCATCGACCCGCGTGATGGGCCTGGTGATGGCTTTGATTGTGGATCCGCCCCGCGCGCCCTTCAGCGCCACGACCATATCCTTGAAATTGACATATCCCAGGATTGTCTGGCAATCATTTTCTATTGCGCACACCGGGAAGCGGGTGTGCATATCCAGGTGCGCCTTGAGGAATGCGTCCATCAGGCTGCTCTCGGCATGGATCAGGTAGATATCCGCCGCCGGGAGCATAATGTCGCGCACGCGGCGCGTGGAGAGTTGCGCCGCCGAGACGACGATCTTCTCCTCGCGAGCCCCCAGGAGGTTGGACGCCCTGGCGAGGGACGCCGCCGCGATCAGTTCATGGAGGCCGTGCGCCTGGTCGGCCGGCCTCCCCGTTCCCTGCCGTTTGACGATCAATCCCACCACCCGTTTGACCACCATTTCCATGAGCGCGATGGCCGGATAGGTGATGCTCCCCACGCGTTTCATCGCGGGGGAAAGACCAAGGACGACCCGCTCGCGGTTGCTGTACGCGTACACCTTGGGCACCAGTTCGGCGAATACGATGGTGAAAAAGGTGAACGGGATTATCAGTATCACCAGCGCGATGATCTTCGAGAGCGCCGCGGAGATTCCCCACCCGGCGTGGAGATACGGGGCGAACTCCTCCACGATCCCGGCGCCCCCCGTCGCCGCCGCGATGGCCGCGGCGAGGGTGATGCCGAGCTGGGCGATGGCAAGGCTGGCCACCATCCTGCCCTTCATGAACGCGGCTTCGGTTGCCCCCTGTTTTTTCTGGTGAACCAGCACATTGATCCTGGATTTGGGGATGGACGCGAGGGCCATTTCGTAGGCGACACACACGGCGGTGCAGGAAAGCATGAAAATGATGACGAGCAGTTCATAGAGAAAGGGCATGGTCAGGGTCTCCCTCGAAGAGATGGATCAACGGTTTTGTTTTCATTGCGTGCAGGCATAACTCGAAAATCCCCGCTGCGGCCCACTGCATAAAAACCTTTCAAAAAGATCTATTCTCGAAGGAAGTACGCCCGCCAGGCCCGGATCTTCGAAGCGCCCGGCTCGGGGGGCGGCTCGTCGCGCAGGGATACGAGGAGAGATACCGCGCGCATCAGATTGCCTTTCCCGCGTATGATCCTGGATTTCTCATCACTGCCGCCCACCGACAGCCCTGTGCATTACGTCATGCTCCCGTTCCAGCCCGAAGCGCGCCGCGGTCTCGCCGGTCGGGATACCGTCGGCGTCCCATCCCCGCAACGCATAGAGCTCGGGGATCATGCGCTCGATATCGGGGAGCACGCCTTTGGCCCCCCCGCTGGGGCGGGCGTGATGTTTCAGGCGCGGGGGGAGATCGTCGTCCTTCCTCCGGATGCCGAGCCTGACGTTGTACATGCGTTTGAGCTGGATGACGCGCTCGGAGATATGGAGCGCCTCCTCCATCGAGATATCCCAGCCGGCGACATATTTCATCCATTCGCATATGCAACGCGGGCCCACGCGGCCCATGAAAAGGAACTTGCAGAGGCCCAGGGGGTTGAAGAGGCCCTGGTAGTTCTGCATGTCGTAGCAGATTTTGCTTTTCCCGTCGCTCGTATGCGGGTCGGGCGGGGTGGTGTAGCCGAGGTCGGGCAGCGGCACGCCGCGCCC